>JAFPZD010000209.1 GCA_017417465.1 Prevotella sp.
CCTGCGCGTGGCACCGGGCGGAAGAGTGACCTTCACGTCCCCCGAGGGCTATGTCATCATAGGTGCCAGGCCGCTGAACATCTCTCAGCGCTTGACGCTAGACCAGACGGGTACAACATTCACCTACGACGGCTGGGCGGGTCGTGCAGAGAGCATCACGCTGACGAACTCGACCACCAGCATGCAGAGCCTCTATGGTATAGAGGTGCGCTATGCGAAGGCCTCGCTCCTCGGCGACGTGAACCGCGACGGCCATATCAATATCGCCGACGTCACGGCGCTGGTGAACATCATCCGTGGCAAGGACAACGTGCAACCCTACCAGTATGACCACGATGCAGCCAATGTGAACCGCGACGGCCTCATCAACATCGCCGACGTAAAGGCACTGGTGAACATCATCTTGGAACCGAATCATTGATGGCCGCTCCCATTCCATCGGGATTGCCAAAAGCGAAAGCATCCTTCATCACTCTTGGTTGAAGGATGTTTTTTTTGTGTGATACTTTTTCTTCGTCTCCAGTTAGTTTCCTTTCTGATGATTACACTTTCAGCGTGGTATTTTTACTTTTTTGAAAATACCACGCTGTTTTCTTCGCGTATGTTACATATTTTTATTATCTTTGCAGAAAAATAAGGAAATTGAAACAAAACGGGATAACGATATAAACAATAAGCAATAAAAATATAGTTTTATGGAAACTAAGAAACACTCTTCATCGCATCCTGCAGGAACAGGGCGGGAGCGAACGAAAACAGTACGGCACGGCCGTTGGCTGTTGCTGCTTACCACCCTACTGATGTTGTTCGGCACAAGTCTCGACACCAGAGCCGACGACCAGGCTGACTACGAGCGAGCCCTCGCCAGCATCAAGGCAGACCATTACTACCGCATTTACGCAGTGGTGGACGGTCAGAAGTACTATCTTGATATGTATACCTATCCAACAACATCCTTGAAAAATGCCCGACAATTCATTTTTAAGAAGACCACTGGCGGTGGAGAGTATGAATACGGCTTTCAGTTAGTCAGCGAATACGACCAATACGAAGGCGATAAGATGGTCTTTTATGATCAGAATGGTTATCATGAACAAGCCGAAGACCTTTATCAATTGCCAATTGTACGTTTTAGCGTCTATAAGGATAGACCTTATGCCACTCAAGTGTTTTTCCTCAACGAGGAGGGACACTATGCTATCCGCTCATCGAATATTGCCGGCCTCGAGGTTTATTGGAAGCACATGTTAGAATATTCAGATGACAAAGTCTACCACCACTTTGGATTAAGTTACGATAAGTGCTATGAGTGGCAGCTGGAGGAGGTCGACACGTATGGAAACGCTTGCCGTGCCATAGAGGAATACAACTACTATCGTGTGTTTACGGAAGTGAATGATCAGAAGTATTACGTCGATGCCAACGGCTTCCTGACCAACAACCAGGCAGATGCTCCGTTGTTCAAATTCCTCAAGACTGCTGGCGAGGAATACGACTACGGCTACAGGCTCCAGAACGAAGGCAACTACTTTACCGGACCCGCTGGTACGACCGATGATGCCCTGACGCCAGGCCACCTGAACACCACCACATCGACGGCCAGTGACACGTGGAAATCACAAGTGTTCCTGCTCGACTGGAAGGGGCGCTATGCCATCCGCTCTACCAATGCCGCCAGCGGTGAGAGTGGCCAGGCCCTGTATGGCAACACCTACTGGACAGTCAACACCGACGGAAGCAGTCCCGTGGCAGGTTACAGCTTCACTCCGGACTATAAATGGAAATTAGAGGTGGACTCAGCGAAATCCATTCCCACAACGCATGTCAACACATACGCTGCGGGTACCACTTTCCCCAAGTTCAGGTTTATGCTTGAGAACATGGAGGGGTGGACGGTTGTTGACGACGATGTCACCGTGACCTACACCCACGCCAACGGAACGATGTGGACGGAGCACTACCCGTTCAGCAGTCTGAAGGTGCATCTGGGCGACGGTGCAAACGTGAAGTTCTACGACCTGCCCTTCAGCTTCACGGAGGAACGCCCCGAGGCCAACAAAGACCAAGTAGGGAAGACGCTTGTGACTGCCCAAATTGCGATGAACGTTAGGGACGGCAGTGGCCAGACGGAAGCCGTTAGCGCTAAAGCCACGCTGGTGCCGCAATGGAGGGAGATGGCATTAGGCAACTATTACGAGGCTGATACTTACTATATAGATGCTTATTATTCTTCTGCTGATGGTGAAAATGTACCTATCACGTTTACGGGTGAGGTCATGTATCTGCCACGCGACAGCCATCACATAGGCTATAAACTGTATGCAACCGACGAAGACGGTAATACATTTTCCTTTATGGGTAAGACACACTCATCTAATTCTGAAACTATACCCGACTGGCTTGAATTGGAAGTGAGTCCTGACAGCCTTTATGTGACAGCCAAGGTCACCGCAAGTTTCATAATGAATAATACGTATGACCTTAACCAATTTTGGGGAGAGAGAAAAGACATACCTATTACATTCTGTTTACTTGCAAGTAGGGACCCTGGATTTTTCAATAATAAATTCGTCGAGTTCGTGGCTGCTAAATCAACGTGCAAGTGTATAAACATGCATGACCACGCCTACCTTTATCAAAATGACATTGAATCATTATTATTTCATAATGAGACAGAACCGGTAGATGTCGTGATAAATCCGTATGATTTTAGTAGTTGGAATACTTGGAACATTGACGTGTTAAAAGGAATGGACTATTACTCAGTTCATGATGATTTCTTGGGAGGTGCTGACGTGACCTTGTCAATTGAAGGCTCTGTGATTCAGAAGCTTACCAAGTTTACCGGCACCTTCTCCTTCATGCCTCCTCCTGACGGAAGGAAATATGTACTTGACATCAACTTCCCTGGATATGGCAAACGCTTCATCCGAAACTACACGAACCCGGCGTATGAGAATGTATATAGGGTAAAGACGCATTCCGATTATTTTGATAAAAAATCGCAATGGTATTACGAAGTCAGCTATACCAAGAATGGGGAAGAATATACACACTACTGTTATGAACAAGAAAACACAGCATATTTATCTACCGATGAACCAGTGGATTTCATAGTTAGAAAATTAATAGATGAGAATGGAGTTATGCACGAAGTTGTTGCCCGCGTCTCCTTCCCCGACTTGTTCACGCCAATAAGATATGACATCAAGCCCGAACTGAAGATAATTGGACAATTGGAGTATGGTGAAGACTTCTGGGAAGATCGTGAAGAGCATAAGAATTATGTTCGGAGCTTCTATCCTCAGGACTGGACCTCTTGCGGCCCGATGCTGACCCTGAACTGGGAAGAGATGGCCCGCAACAGCACTATTGTCTCAGTGGTCGACGAGCAGGGCAATCCTATCACCAACGCCACGCTGCACACTGCCAACATTGACAACACGATGACGCTTCAGGGCAGTTGCGGGACTGCTCGTTATTCGTCTTCGCAGGGAGGCTATGTCATTAACACCGACTCGCATCAGTATGGCGAGCTCATAGAGGTGGTGGCTCCTGGCTACCAGCCCACGCTCGCCACGATGTATACGTGGAACTACGACTACTTCAGCCGCGAGAACCGCAACAAGACGCGCCGACACACCATCGTGCTGCACCAGAACGACACGCAGCTGGGCTCTGCCTCGCTGGAGACGCTGAAGCGGTTCGGCAACGTGAAGGGCGGGCAGATGAATGCGAAGCTGGCAAGCACCGACCTGCTGGCGATGAGCAGCGGCGAGACGCTTATCTACTCGCAGAACGGCGACTACGAGACGGTGACGAAGACCGTCGACGACCAGAAGTTCGGCGACGAAGGCTGGACGGGCACGAAGTATGCACGCCTCTGCGGCAGCGTGGCCTATGGCGACGAGGGCCTCGACGCCGAGGCACTGAGCCTGACGGTGGGCGGCACGACATTGGCACCTGCCAGCACGAAGCTGCTGCCGAAATCGACGTTCACCACCTTCAGCACGAACTACTGCCTGTTTGAGTTCGACCTCGTTGACCAGATTGCGGACGACGCCACGGTGAGCCCCGTAGTGAAGAACGGCTCGGCGACGCTGGCGGAGCTGCCCTCGCTGAACAACAACACCGTCGACCTGATTGCCCTCTCGGAGGAGAGCAACGTGGGTATACCCAGCAATATGATGGACCTGACGACTGTCGACGACAACGTGAAGGGCCAGGGCATCGACATGAAGGACATGAACAAGGCGTTCGACAAGTTCAACTTCCAGACGCCGCCCGTGCTGCCGTTCACGGTGAACATAGAACGCGAGGGCGACTACTTCCTGGTGCGCGCCGCCTGTGAGGTGAACTTCCTGCCGAGCGGTACGGTGATGAACGTGCTCGACAAGCTGGACAACCTGAACTACTTCGACGAGCAATACAAGGCATGCATGAACGCCGTGAACGCGGCGAAGCCTGCCGACGACGACTTCTTCGACGACATACCGCTCATGCCAAGTGCTTTCGTGGGCGTGAAGGGCTTCCTCAGTGGCGTCGGCCACTACAACCCCGAGACGAAGAAGATTGACATCAACTTCTACGACGGCGGCCTGACGATGGAGGCCTCGGCGAAGGCGTCGGCACGCGTGACCTTCGGCATCGGCGGCTTCGGCGTGTCGGTGGATGCGAAGATTGCCTCGACGATGGCACTGGTGAACCGCGCTGCCGCGCTTGGCGACGTGGGCGGTCTGCCGAAGATCGACTTCGTGCTCGACAACCAGGCGCGCCTGAAGGTGTGTGCATGGGCCGAGGCAGGCCTCGACATCTGGATAGCAAAGGCGGCAGTCGGCGTGCGCGGCGGTGCAAGCATCGACATGCAGACGCGCGTGGTGCTGCCCACCTATAGTCCGAGCTCCTACACGGGTGCGAAGTTCTCGGTGCGGGCAGCCATGGAGGCCTACGCCGAGGCTCGCTTCCTATGCTTCACGAAAAAGAAGAAGTGGAAGATTTTCGACGCGCAGAAGACGTGGCTGGCTCCCAACAACGCCTCAAATCCCCTGCATCCCGGCTATGGCGAGGGCATCTTCTCGTTCAGTAGCAAGAACGTGACGAAGAGCTACAAGCGGCTGCGCCGCAAGGTGATTGCCGACTTGGGCACACCCATCATCAGTAATGTGAGCGGCATGGCACGACCCACGTATCTGCTGGGTGGTGAGTCGGTGCTGTTCAACAACCTGAAGAGCGCCAGCGACTACAACGACGACCGCCTGCAGGTATACTCGGGCGGCAGCAAGAGCGACCTGGTGAACACGGGCGTCAGCGCCCCGATGTACGACTTCAGCGCCGCCCACAACAGCAGCGGCCTGGAGGTGGTGACGTTCGAGCAGGTGAAGTCGCCCATCAACGCCGGCGAGCTGGAGGCGATGTCGGAGGAGACACAGATGAAGACCGTGACGGAGAACACCGGCATCCGCGTGGCGATGCGCCAAGGCAGCGGTGCGTGGACGACGTATGAACTCGGCGACCCCTACTGGAACAACGCCAGCGTGACGCCCGCCGTGGCCGTACAGAGCGACGGCAAGGCAGCCGTGGTGTGGCAGCAGGGCGTAGCGAAGTACAGCGATGACGACGACCGCTACATCGACGGCACGCTGATGCTCTCGCGCTACGACGGCTCGGCATGGAGCGACCCCGTGGAGATCAAGCGACTGAACAGCCGCAGCGTGCCCACCGACTACCAGCTGACGATGAAGGACGACTCCGTGCTGGTGATGATGACGCTGAAGCAGGACGTGAACAACCCGGCGAAGCAGCCGTCGGTGGTGTATGTGAGCGTGTCGCCTGAAAACCAAGTGCGCGAGCGATACACGCAGGCCGAGGGCAGCAAGCCGCAGATGGTGCATGTCGGTGGCACGAATCTCGTGGGCTTCCTGCAGCAGAAGGAAGACGGCCGCGACATCACGCTGAGCACGGTGAACATGCGGGGTGTGCCCACGGGTAAGCTGTCGGGCTCGCTGGGCATGGAGCGGCGCATGGTGAACGACTTCCGACTAGTGGTCGACGACGATGCCACTGATCTGGACGGCGTGGCCCTGCTCTGGAATCAGAACGACCAGGAGGTGATGACCGACGAGAACGGCGTTGCGACAGTCAACATCAAGAACCGCATCTATGCGTCGAAGCTATGCAGCCACGACAAAGAACTATATTTCTCGACTCCCATTGGGATTGCCACGATGCCCGACGACGTGAGCCTCGTGTCGATGGACGGCTACTTGGACGGCCTGGACATGAAGGTGGCCTACTGCGTGGCGAACGACGACGAGGGTGCCGCCGTGCTGGAGACGCCTGTGGAATTCACCAACGCCTTCGACTATAAGGTGGACTACAACGCCTATGCGGTGACCGACGAAAAGTTCGTGCCGGTGACCATCACGGTGGCGAACAACGGCTTCAGCCCAATCAGCAACGTCGAGGTGGTGCTGGGCGACAGCACGTATAACCACGCGGTGACGCTGCTGCCAAGGCAGACGATGGAGTTCACTGACCGCTATCCCGTGAAGGAGGACTTCAACGGAACCATCGACTATCAGGTGACGGCCGACTTCGCACCCGCCAACAGCAACTCGCTGAAGCTGCGCCGCAGGGCTGCCGCCCGTCCGCACCGCATCAAGCGCAACGGCACGGAGATGGATGTCCGCCAGGTGGACATGGCGCTGAAGATGCTGAGCAAGAGCGTCGACGCCGACGGCAAGACCACCGTGGTGGCAGAGGTGAACAATGCGTCGCTGCTGCCGCTGAGTGAGGGTGTGTTGTGCAAGGTGGGACTGTATGCCTCGCCGCTGGCCGCCGAGCCCGTGGGGCAGGAGGTGACGGTGAACTACAGCGACCTCTACGATGCCTCGACGGGTAAAAACAAGACGAAGATTGTGACGCTCTCGGCGGAGAAGCCTAACACCAGCCGCACGCTCTACCTGCGCACCACGCCGGTGGAGGACGACGAGGTGCTCACCGACGTGCGTCCGGCGAACAACGTGCTGCCCGTGGCACTGGTGGGTAGGTATATGCGCGGCGACGTGAACAACGACGGCCGTGTCGACATTGCCGACGTCACGGCACTGGTGAACGTCATCAACGCCGGTGGTGCCAAGGGAGTGGACTACAACCTCATCGTGGCCGACATGAACGAGGACAGCAAGATCGCACAGGACGACCTGCAGGAGCTCGTGAACCTCGTGCTTAGAAGCACGGTCACCCCGGCACCGGCCAGCCAGGAAGTGGAGCTGCTCACCAATGGCGCCTGCGACGGCACGTTCAATGGCTGGGAAGTAACCAATGGCGGCAGCGGCTGGGCAATCGATCCAGGTAATGATGGTCATCCTTGGTGGGCATCGTCTTATGCCGTGTGTTCACTCTCGCAGACTGTCACGCTGGCAGATAAAGGCATCAGTGCCGAGAAAGTCGATGCCGGCAATGTGACGTGCGATGCCTCGGCAGATATCTTGGTCTTTTGGGATAAGAATGGCGAAGGCTCTACGGTTTGCGAGGTGACGGTGCAGATGCTCGATGCCAACGACACTGTGCTCGGTACGGAGACGGTGGTCAACGATACTGGTATCTACAAGGAGTGGACTCCCTTCAGCAAGTCATTCCAGCTGGCGTCTGGCACACGCAAGCTGAAGTATGTGGTGAAAGGACAGGATGTAGTGTATTGGGGAGGTCAATTCGGTCCTTGCTTCCGCAATCTGTCGATGAAGGCTGCGATAAAGTGAGAGAAGAGCGATGCTTGCATCAGCTATTCCGAGCGTGAGCAGGCTCGAACGTTAGTTCAAGGTGAAGTAAAAGCGAATTAAAAGCCGTGGGTATGCTTGGCGTACCCACGACTTAAAAGACAGATTCTGCCTCGCCACACGCGAAACCGTTATGACGAATGTGGGTATGAAATGAAGTGATTACACAATGGCCGGTTGAAAAATTCTCATTCAACCGACCATTTTTTTATGATGATATCGCGGGCGCAAGGACTGCTGCAGTCCTTTTCATAGGCGAAGGACGCTGAAGGGGTTTCCTTTCGACGACCCGTGAAGGCTGCAGGGCTGGTATAA
>JAFPZD010000210.1 GCA_017417465.1 Prevotella sp.
GAAGATTGAGTCGATGTACATCGTCGGCGACCTCACCGGCGGCTGGCCCAACGACGAGACCAATGACTGGTCGATGGCGAAGGCCATGACGAAGAGCGCCGACAACGAGCACGTGTGGACGCTGACGCTGACCGACGTTCAGCTCGAAGCCCAGACCTACGAGTACAAGGCCGCTGCCAACCAGAAGTGGGGCGACTACGAGCTTCCGATGGACGGCAACAACCAGTACGTCATCAACGAGGCCGGCACCTACACCCTGACGTTCACCGCCAACACTGAGGAGCACACGCTGACCCTCGATGCCGTCAAGCAGTCCATCATTCCTGAGATTACGAAGGTTGAGCTTCGTGGCGACTGGAACTGGGAGAGCGCCGAAGGCATGACGAAGGTGGGCGAGAACAACACATGGACGATGACCCTCGACCTGAGTGCCACCGACGCCGACCAGCAGTTCAAGCTCGTCATCAACGACAACCTCTGGATTGGCAACGGCAGCAACACCGTGATTTCCGCTCCAGAGGGTTGGGTGGAAGGCCTCGAGGACGGTGATTGGAACTGGGTGCTGAAGAACTCAACGACCGGTTACCAGACCTACACTGTCACTGCCCTGTGGCTGCCCAACGAGAACGCAGCTGTGAACTGGGCCTTGAAGTTTGAAGGCAAGGACGAGCGTGTTGAGGGCATCCTCGCTCCGAAGACTGCCGACGGCCAGCCTGCCGTGGTCTACAACCTGCAGGGTGTGCGCATCAGTCAGCCTTCGAAGCACGGCCTTTACATTGTCAACGGCCGGAAAGTGAAGCTGTAATTCAGACGAAAAGGGAGCGAATTTTTTCCGCTCCCTTTTCTTTTTTCCTTATTTCTTTTTGTATTCCCGAAAAAAGTGTTACCTTTGCATCCATGTTACGAAGAGCAAAGACTGTAAAGATAACAATGACGTGGCGCGACTTTGTGCTGCGTGCCGCCTTGGTCATCGTTACGACGCTGGTGATCGTGTGGTTCATGCCACGTGACCGTAAGGTCTCTTTCCATATCGAGATTGACAAGCCGTGGCACTACAACGACCTGACGGCAGCCTTCGACTTCTTTATCTACAAGAACGACTCTACCGTTCAGCGTGATATTCAGGAAGCCTTGCGCAATTACGAACCTTATTATATCTTCAACAAGGATGTCGGTGCAACCCAGGTGCGCCGCTTTATGCAGGAGTTCGGCCACGAGCAGGCCTCTTACCATCTGAACAGCGACTACAAGCGCATCATCGCCAACCGCCTGAACGCCCTCTACGCCGATGGCATCGTCGACACCATGGAGCCCATGGGCCCTGATGAGGATTCCACCCGCACGTTCCGTCGCGTCGAAGGAAAGGATGCCATTAGCGTTGCCGCCATCACCGTGCATACTGCCCGTGAGGCCTACGAGCAGATTCTGCGCGACCCTCTTCTGGTGGGCCGTGTGGCAGCCTTGCAAGAGCTCGACCTGAACGAGTTCATCGTGCCCAACCTGGTGTTCGACAGCATCCGTAGCAAGGAGAGCCGCGAGGAAATCATCAACAGCGTTCCCAAGGCCAGTGGCTGGGTGCAGCGCGGCGAGAAGATCATCGACCGCGGCATCGTCGTCGATGCGCAGAAGGCCCTCAAGTTAGAGTCGTATCTCAAGGAACTCGACCGCCGTAACGAGATGCAGAGCAGCCTGAACATCACCGTTCTGGGCGAGCTGCTCTACGTGTTCCTCATCATGCTGGCTTTCACCATCTTCCTCAGCATGAGCCGCCGTGACTACTTCGAGCGCATGCGCTCGGTGGGCATGATCTATGCGCTGATTGTCATTATGGCCATCCTTGCCTCACTGCTCGTCAGCCACAACCTGCTGCACGTCTACATATTGCCCTTCGCCATCGTGCCCATCTTCATCCGCGTGTTCATGGACTCGCGGACAGCCTTCGCCGCCCACACCTCCCTGGTGCTCATCTGTGCCTGTCTGCTGCTCTATCCGCTGGAGTTCATCACCGTGCAGATGGCCGCTGGCACCGCTGCCATCTTCTCCCTACGCGAGCTGAGCAGCCGTTCGCAGCTCTTCCGCACCGCTGTCCTCACCACCGTTGCCGCCATGCTTGCCAATTTCGCCATCTTCCTCATACACAATGGTGACATGGCACGCTTCAACACCAGCGAATATAACTACCTGCTCGTCTGTGGCATCATCATCTTCTGCTGCTACCCCATGCTCTACCTTGTGGAGCGCACCTTCGGCTTTATCTCCGAAATATCGCTCATCGAGTTGTCCGACATGAACAAGGAGGCGCTCCGTCAGCTCAGCGAAGTGGCCCCCGGCACCTTCCAGCACAGCATACAGGTGGGTAACCTCGCCGCCGAGATTGCCCGTAAGATAGGGGCCAGCGCACAGCTTGTGCGCACCGGTGCGCTCTACCATGATATCGGTAAGTCCGTCAACCCCATCTACTTCACTGAGAACCAGTCGGGTGGCATCTCGCCCCACGACCATCTCACCGAGGTCGAGAGTGCCCAGATGATTGTGAGCCACGTCACCGAGGGCTTGAAGCTTGCCGAGAAGTACAACCTGCCGCGGCAGATCCGCGACTTCATTGCCACCCACCACGGCCAAGGCAAGGCGAAGTACTTCTACATTAAGTATAAGAACGCCCATCCCGACGAGCCTATCGACGAGCTGCTCTTCACCTATCCCGGCCCTAACCCGTCGACAAAGGAACAGGCCATCCTGATGATGGCCGATGCCGTAGAAGCCGCCTCACGTTCACTGCCCGACTATACGGAGCAGACCATCCGCACACTCGTCGACCGCATCATCGACGGGCAGACCGCCGATGGCTTCTTCCGCGACTGCCCCGTCACCTTCCGTGACCTGCAGTATGCCAAGACCGTTCTCATCGAGAAGCTGAAGACCATCTATCACACCCGCATCAGCTACCCGGAAGCCAACCAGTAGGTAACACGCGAAAAGACACTTGCTAAATGAAACAAATGAAACAAATGAAACATTTCCGCTTTCCGCAGTAAACACTGGGGTTTCCAACGTTTTACCCCCAAAACACACCTTAGGTATACCTTAACACAGTAGCCGCGACCCTCGCGAACATTGTTTATGTTTATTGCGAAAGTGTGCGAACATCGCGAACATCGCGAAAATTTTTATGTTTATTGCGAAAGTGCGCGAAAAACGCGAACTTCGCGAAAATTTTTATGTTTATTGCGAAAGTGTGCGAACATCGCGAACATCGCGAAAATTTTTATGTTTATTGCGAAAGTGCGCGAA
>JAFPZD010000025.1 GCA_017417465.1 Prevotella sp.
CTGTCGAGAACGTCAAAGTATCAAGTATATTGGCCAATAAACGGTGGACAACGGAAATAACCTCAAGGGATGCGATGTACCTCGAAAAACTCGGAGTCAAGCTGACCGTCTGATTTGAGTACATATTATCTCACTTTTAGGATAATAGATATATTACCTATGGCAAAGATTAATGTCCAGAATACAGAGATTACCATCGTTTCGCACAATGACGATGATTACATATCGCTGACCGATATGGCTCGTAGTCAGTTGCAAGAGCACATTATCTTCCGTTGGCTCAGTCTGAAAAGTACGATAGAGTACCTTGGAGAATGGGAGATGCTCTACAATCCCAATTTTAATTGTACCGAATTCGGTACATTTAGAAATATGGCAGGTAGCAATAACTTCGTTCTGTCAGTCAAGACATGGATAGAAAAGACCAATGCTATTGGCATTTTCTCTAAGGCAGGTCGCTACGGTGGAACATACGCCCATAGAGATATCGCCTACCATTTTGGAATGTGGATAAGTCCAAAGTTCCAACTGCTACTCGTTAAGGAATACCAGCGTCTGAAAGCTGAGGAGCAAAAGATGCTAGGCTGGACGGCAAAGCGAGAACTATCAAAAATCAACTATCATATTCATACCGATGCAATCAAAAGCCACTTGGTACCAGCAGAAATCACGGCTGCACAGGCAAGCATCATCTATGCCGAGGAAGCCGATGTACTAAATGTGGCTATGTTTGGCATGACAGCCAAACAATGGCGAGAATCCAATCCTGACTTGAAAGGCAACATCCGCGACTACGCCACTATCAATGAGCTTATCTGCCTCTCAAATATGGAGAACATCAACGCAGTGCTTATCAACGATGGTGTGCCACAGGGAGAAAGGCTTGTGAAACTCAATCAGATTGCCATTCAGCAGATGCAAGTGCTGGAAGGAAATGAGGGTAGGAATCTACTGAAGTAAGTTCTGCTTTTTTATTCGTCCCTAATAACGATTTTTCCACCGCCTGGGCCAAATACGAAGTCACCTATTAGGCGTACAGATTTTGGTATGCTGAGTGTCACAAACTGGCGACACGTTGCGAAAGCCATAGAGCAGATGGTTACTACACCATCAGGCACAACGTACTCATCACCCGTGAACGAGAAACGGGCAAATAGCAACCGATTCCCATCAAAGCTATACGCTACTCCATTATCATCTATACGGAACTCCCCTTCATCCTCAAAGGCCCACGTCTCTTCATCGCGATTAGCATATTCTTTCGTCCAGAAATAGACTGCTGGCGTTATTTCCTCATTCTCCTCCGCATCCTCACTGAACACCAACTGATCATGTTCATGCAAAAGAGCCGTCCAAGGCACATGTAGCGTACCAATCCGGCACCCCAACAATGCTCCTGGTTCTATTTCCTCTACCCCCTCTGGAATCCAATAAGCACCCTTCACGCTTGCCCCCTTCAACAATCGTTTCCCATCTGAGTAGTTACTTCTAAATCCATTATCTGGTCTGTGGATAAACCACCAAACAGGGCATAGTCACCTTTTGAACGGATACGGCCAAAGCCACGATCGTCCACTCCACGTTGATAGATATTACGGCTTAACTGCTTTTCAGAGGCTCGTAAGCGTTCACGAGTATTCAGACGCGCCACTTCATTTAATCGTTCTTCAATAAGTTCTGCCTTGCGGGTCTGGACAGCAAAGTAACTTTGTGCAAAAGCCACTTCTTCTTTCTTCGGGTCACCATTCTGCGCTATTAAAAAGCAGGCATACCGTGTGAGCATAAAGTCTTGAACTTCACGCTGAGCACCTTTAGCCAAAGCTATCATTTTCGTGCCTTCACGAAAATGATTATCAATACTGATTCCCAGTGTTTTACACGATTCCATAGCACGCCGAGCGGAGGAGGTAAAGAAGGATAGTCTTGACGCTATGAAACGCTTGAGAGGGCACACCTCCCTAAATCGCTGGAAACGCCTTTGTACACAGGAGGTTAAGGAAGGGAGGTGTAGACGTGACACCTCCCTTAGACCTCCCTTAGACCTCCCCTACGCAGCCTTTTCCAATGGGATGACCTTATAGTGGAGTACACGGTCTCGTGGTAGAAAAAAAGTTGTACTTTCCCTCTTGAAATGCAAGAGGGGAAGAAGGGAGGTTCAAGGGAGGTGTAAGGGAGGTGTAAGGGAGGTGTGCCTTGAACACCTCCCTTGCCAAAGTCCCTTTATACAAAGGGGTTTCCTGAAATTTAGGGAGGTTAGGGTTCTTAATGAGACATGGCTATGCAACCGTCTGACGAGATGCGCATAACAGGCCCTCGCGAAGTGCCACTTTCAGACACGCGAAGTGCCATTTCTCGACATGCAAAGTGCCGGATTGCGACACGCTAACCGGCACTTCGCGACTTTCACGAACCTGTCAGGGGGTGGAAAATGATCACAGAAAACGTCCCATTTAATCCCTCTAAAGTACATGTAAAAATGAAGTTAGGGTTCGTAGGCCTACGAACCTATGTTCATCGCCCTACGAACCTATGTTCGTAGCGCTACGAACATAACTTCATTTTCGTATGGCACTTAGATGTTGTAAGTATGATAGTTAACAAGCGGGCAGTTTGGTCATGAGCCGTGATGAAACGCAATAATTACACATTTTGTGTTACACATTTTGTGTAATCAAAAAATAATTCGTACCTTTGCAGCGATTTTAAAGCAATATAAACAGTTAAGGTATGAAGAATCCGATGTCAAAGCTTGTCATCTACAATACGCTGACGCGCCAGAAAGAGCGCTTCGAGCCATTGCACGCCCCACAGGTGGGCATGTATGTCTGTGGTCCCACGGTTTATGGCGACCCCCATCTGGGTCACGCCCGTCCGGCCATCACCTTCGACCTGGTGTTCCGCTACCTGAAGCACTTGGGCTATAAGGTGCGCTATGTACGTAACATCACCGACGTGGGCCATTTGGAGCACGATGCCGACGAGGGTGAGGACAAGATAGCAAAGAAGGCTCGCCTGGAGCAGGTAGAGCCGATGGAGATAGCGCAGTACTACACCAACCGCTACCACCAGGCGATGGATGCGCTGGGTGTGCTGCGTCCGAGCATTGAGCCACATGCCACGGGCCATATCATCGAGCAGCAGCAGCTGGTGCAGCAGATTCTGGAGCGGGGCTTTGCCTACGAGTCGAATGGCTCGATCTACTTCGACATCGAGGCCTACAACAAGCAATATAAATATGGTGTGCTCTCAGGACGCTCGTTAGAGAACGTCAAGGATGCCAGTCGTGAGCTCGACGGGGTAGGGGAGAAGCATAATCAGGCCGACTTCGCGCTGTGGAAGAAAGCCCAGCCCGAGCACATCATGCGGTGGCCATCGCCGTGGAGTGACGGCTTCCCCGGCTGGCACTGCGAGTGTACGGCCATGGGCCGCAAGTATCTCGGTGAGCAGTTCGACATCCACGGTGGCGGCATGGACCTCGTGTTCCCCCACCACGAGTGCGAGATTGCGCAGGCCGTTGCCTCGCAGGGCCATGAGATGGTGAAATACTGGATGCACAACAACATGATCACCATCAACGGACAGAAGATGGGCAAGTCGCTTGGCAACTTCATCACGCTGGAGCAGTTCTTCACTGGCAACCACCCGTCGCTGGAAAAAGCCTACGCGCCGATGACCATCCGCTTCTTTATCCTCTCGGCCCACTACCGTGGCACGGTGGACTTCTCGAACGATGCGCTCTTGGCTGCTGAGAAGGGATTAGAAAAACTGTTCGACGGCATGGCAGCCCTGGAGCGCGTACAGCCCTCGGCGCAGTGCGATACCGAGACCGAGCGTGTCGTGAAGGGACTGCGTGAACGCTGCTACGATGCGATGAACGACGACTTCGCCACACCGCAGGTCATCAGCCACCTGTTCGAGGCCTGCACCGTCGCCAACAAGTTGGCCGACCACAAGGCCACGATCTGTGCCGACTGCCTGCAGGAGCTGAAGGAGGTGATGCACCTCTTCGTTGTCGACCTGTTGGGTCTGCAGCCTGCTGCCCAGAGCGGAGCTGCCAACGAGGCCCGCGAGGAGGCTTTTGGCAAGGTTGTCGACATGGTGCTGGAGCTGCGTGCCAAGGCAAAGGCTGCTAAGGACTGGGCCACCAGCGACCAGATACGCGACGCCCTCGCTGCTGCCGGCTTCGAGGTGAAGGACACCAAGGACGGCGTGACGTGGAAGCTACTCAAGTAGTGGTGAGGCCATCACTTATAGACCAGTGTTAGAATGCGTTCTTCTTGGAAGAGCGCATTCGCTGTCTCTTGGAGGTCGTAAGGCGTGAGGCCTTCGATGTGGCGCATGATGTCGTTGAGGTCGCGCAGCTTGCCAGAGTGGAGGTAGTTCTTGGCAAAGTCGAGGGCAAACTGTTCGCGGTTGTCGCTGGCAATGGTCAGCTGTCCCTGCAGCTGGCGCTTGGCGGCTGTCAGTTGGCGGTCGTTCAGGGGATGGCTCATCAGGCGGTTCAGTTCCGTGCGTACCAGTCGGCAGCAGCGCTGTACGTCGTCAGGGTCACAGCCGAAGTAGACTGCCCACAGCCCCATGTCGCTATAGCTCACCATCGAACTGTCGACGGTGTAGACCAGCCCACGGCGTTCGCGCAGCGCAATGTT
This sequence comes from Prevotella sp., assembly GCA_017417465.1. Taxonomy (GTDB): domain Bacteria; phylum Bacteroidota; class Bacteroidia; order Bacteroidales; family Bacteroidaceae; genus Prevotella. The sequence continues at coordinate 4,650 of JAFPZD010000025.1, forward strand.
AAGGCGTGAGTTAAGGCCAGGGCCGCCAAGGATATTGTTCAGCAGATAGAGCGACCAGCGTCGCGGGTCGTCGGCGGCAAAGGCCGTGGAGCCAATCATCACATGCGCCTGATGGGTGCCACGATGGCGGATGATAGTGCCAACGGCCCCCCCTACGGCCCCCGAGGGGGCCATGCCCGAGCTTTGCTCGCCTACCCGTAGCCTTTCTATAGTTTTGCTGGCGGACTTATCTATCGTGTCCCCCTCGGGGGACGAAAGGGGGGCTTCAGGGGCTTTTGGGGCTCCTTTTGCAATTTTCGCAAAGTCGATGTCGCCACTGGCAAAGAAGACGCAGTTCTCTGGACGGTAGTGACGAGCCGTGAAGCGGTGAGCATCGTCGGTGTTGTAGCTTCTGACCTTCTCGCGCGTACCTAATATATTATGTCCTAAAGGATTGCCAGCAAAGAGCAGGTTCTCGAACTCGTCGTAGATAAGTTCGGCGGGTGTGTCCTCATAACTCTCTATTTCCTCGCACACCACCTCGCGTTCCTTCTCAACCTCGGCCTGCGGGTACTCACTACAGAAGACGATGTCGAACAGCACGTCGACGGCCCGCTTGAAGTGGTTACGGCTGATGGCACAGTAGTAGATGGTGTCCTCCTTGTTCGTGAAAGCATTCAGCTCGCCGCCAACACCTTCGATGGCATTGATAATCTGTACGGCCGAGCGCCGCTGTGTGCCTTTGAACGAAAGGTGTTCGCAGAAGTGAGCCAGTCCCTCCTCGCCCGGCAGCTCATGGCGGGAGCCGGCCTTCACGCCGATGCCGCAGTAAACGACGGGCGACGCCGACGGCAGGTGTATGATGCGCAGCCCGTTGTCGAGCGTGCCGATGTTGTAGTTTCCCATAATCGTCAGTATTACAGGGAACCGCGTTTGCCACGGTTCCGCTTTTGGGCTGCAAAAGTAATCATTTCCTTTGAAACCACCAAGGAAAAGGGAATGAAAAATGTCTATTTGGCGCTCTTCTGCCAGTCACTTGTCTTCAGGGTCGTCACGCTCTTCTGCTGCCATCGGCATTTGCATGCCCTCTTCGTCCCATTGCGGATAGGCGACAACGACGGCCTGATGGTCCTGCAGCCAGATGTGGTTCAGCGTGAAGGCGATGGCGTTCAGGGTCTCCTCCCGTTTCGATGGCTTCAGTTCACACTCCCATACCGTGATGCAGTGCCACCCCATTGCCGCCAGCTTCTTCTGCTCTTCCTTGTCCCGTTCCTTGTTGCGCCTGATCTTCTTCACCCAAAACGCCCTGTTCGTCTTAGGAATCTTACAGCATGCGGAATTCTCAATCATCGATAGCCCATCGTCAGATGGTGGCAACTCCACATCGTGTCCGTGCCAGAAGCATCCATTCACAAAGATGCACGTCCTGTACTTCTTCAGCACCAGGTCAGGATGTCCGGGCAGCCGCTTATGGTTTAGCCGGTATCGGAATCCACGCTTCCACAGTCCACGCCGCACTATCATCTCAGGCTTCGTGTCCTTCGACCGAATAGCTGCCATATTGGCGTGTCGTTCTTTGCTTACCAAGGCGATGGTGGGCTCTTCCATATTGCTTGCGTTTCACATCGTGTGCAAAGGTACGAATAAGTGAGCGAAAAACCAAATTTATTTGTGTTTTTCCGAACGAGAGTACTTTCGGCCGCAGGCCAAAGGTACGTATTGAGCGAAAAACCAAATTTATTTGTGTTTTTCCGAACGGGAGTACTTTCGGCTACCACTGTCTGATGCCTATGGCATCGGCTGTGCAGATCTTTTGAAACTTGAATTATGCATTTTTAAGCACGTAAAAAGGCGATAATTGGGAAATAATCACTAACTTTGCACCGTTTATACTCCAGAGAAATACGACAGTGTCAGCTTGAACCCCGCCAATGACCAATCAGAGCAACAAAACCATACAAGCCCTTCGGTTTATATTTGTCATGATGATTTTCATGTCACATTTCCACTATCCCGACGTACCGATTTTCGATGCTGGTGGTGATTGCGGCGTAGCTTTCTTCTTTCTGCTCAGCGGCTTCGTGCTATCTATGGGCTATGGAAAAAAGATCGACGACAAGACGTTTAGCTTTAATCGTTATTTCAAGCGCAGACTATTCAAGATCTTTCCGTTGCACTTACTCTGCCTGGTCATCTTCCTGATCGTCTTCAGGCCATCAATCGACCATCGGCTGCTCCTAAACGTATTGTTGCTACAATCATGGGTTCCCGACGGCGACTACTACTTCTCCTACAATGCCGTGTCCTGGTTCCTTTCCTGTCTGCTATTTAGCTATGTCGTTTTCCCCTTCGCCTATCGTCATGCCAACAAGCGCACGCTGTTAGTGGTGCTTGGTTGTTACATTGCTGCCTATGTCCTGATTCCTTATAGCAAGGTCAACGCCTTGCTCTATGTGTCGCCATTGATTCGTTTTGTCGACTTTTTCCTTGGCATCATGCTCTATAAGGTTTTTAGCAGCAGAAAGGGAGATTTGACGAACGCCTCTTTTGTAGAGTTGTCATTAGTGGTATTGTTGGTCATGGCACTGATAGCCTATCCATATACGGACGAAAAACTGCGAAACGCCCCGCTCTATTGGTTGGTGTTGCTGCCCATCATCTACGTTTTCACACAGCAGCAGGGCGTGGTGTCACGCTGTCTGCAGTGGCAAGGATTGCAATGGCTTGGAGCGCTGAGCATGCCCATCTTTATGACGCATCCCATCGTCATCCATACCATGTTTCATTTCTTTCCATCCCTACCGTACGCCGTGTTACTTGCGGCGTGTTTTACGATAACTGTTGCCCTGAGCTGGGCGATAGATCATTTTTATTTGCGGAACTCACTATTTTTTTGTAACTTTGCACGCATAAAACCAAAACAACATTCAAAACAACTATGAAACAGATTACAGACAAGATTTACTATGTCGGCGTGAACGACCGTAACAAGAACCTTTTTGAGGGCCTATGGCCGTTGCCGGCAGGCGTGAGCTACAACGCTTATCTGATAGACGACGAGAAGACATGCCTGGTGGACACCGTTGAGGCCGACTTCTTCCTGCCGTTCCTTGAGAACCTGCGTGAGGTGCTGGGCGACCGGCCGCTTGACTATGTGGTGGTGAACCACATGGAGCCTGACCATAGCGGATCGCTGGCACTCATCAAGCAGTACTACCCTGGCGTGCAGATCATCGGCAATAAGAAGACGTTCGACATGATGCGTGGCTTTTACCGCTTGGAGGATGGACTGATGGAGGTGAAGAACGGCGACACCCTGTCGCTGGGCACGCTGACGCTGAGCTTTGTGCTGACGCCGATGGTTCACTGGCCTGAGACGATGATGACGCTCTGCGGCACAACACTGTTTAGCGGCGACGCCTTTGGGTGCTTCGGCGCCCTGAACGGTGCCTGGATTGACGAGCAGATGAACTGTGACGACTTCTGGGCTGAGATGGAGCGCTACTACTCGAACATCGTTGGCAAGTATGGCACGCCCGTGCAGATGGCGCTGAAGAAGCTTGCTGGCGTGAAGCTTGACTATATTTGTGCCACCCACGGTCCCGTGTGGCATCAGTATATCGAACGCGTGGTAGCCCTTTACGACCGTCTGTCGCGCTATGAGGCCGAGCCGGGACTGGTCATCTGCTACGGCACAATGTATGGCAACACTGAGCGTGCCGCTGAGGTCATTGCCCGTGCTGCTGCCGAGGCTGGCGTGAAGAACATCGTGATGCACAACGTGTCGAAGTCGCACCACTCTTATATTATTCGTGACGTGTTCCGCTACCGTGGCCTCATCGTCGGCGCACCGACCTACAACACTGGGCTCTATCATGAGATGAACGTCTTACTCGACGAGCTGTCGCAAAAGGACATCAAGGGTCGACTCATGGGGTGGTTTGGCAGTTACAGCTGGGCATCAAAGGCCGTTGCCGAGATTGCACGCTGGAATAACGAGAAGCTGCACTTCGAGGCAGTGGGCACGCCCGTGGAGATCCGTCAGGCCCTGACGCCTGAGACCTTTGCACAGTGTGAGGCCCTTGGGCATGAGATGGCACAACGGTTGTTGAGTTGAGAGTTGAAAATTGAGAATTGAGAATGACACCGAAAGAATTGAGAAACGAGCGACTGGCTGCGCGGCTTATCAAGAGCCTGAAGCTTCGCAACATGGAAGCCTTCTACTGCCCGACGGCAGCGGAGGCAGTGAGACAGGTGTCGGCACTGATAGCCGATGGGAGCAGTGTGACGTGGGGCGGGTCGATGACCATCCGCGACATAGGCATCCCACAAGCGTTGAAGCAGCGGGGGACACTGGAGATACTCGATCGCGACGGGGTGACCGACCGCGCTGAGGTGGTGAAAATCTATGAGCGTGCCTTTAGTGCCGACGTCTACCTGTCGAGTGCCAACGCCATCAGCGAGGATGGCGTCATTGTGAACATCGATGGCAACGGCAACCGCGTGGCCGCCATCACGTGGGGACCGAAACGTGTCATCTTCGTCATCGGTATGAACAAGGTGGCGCAGACGGTGGAGGCTGCCCTGCAGCGGGCACGCTCGACAGCCTCGCCCACCAATGCTGCCCGCTTCGACATCAAGACGCCCTGCCAGGTGGACGGCGTTTGCCATAACTGCAACTCGCCAGAGAGCATCTGCAACTACGTTCACTTCCTGCGCAACTCACCACGGAGCAGACACACCGTGGTGCTTGTGGGCGAAGATCTCGGGTACTGAGGATTAAGGGACGACGTGAAAGAATATGTCAATGCCACAACTATCGTTTTTCCAAAAAGTAATATCACTAATATCACAAACGACGCATGCCTTTGTATTACAACGGGTTAAAGTGTGATATTAGTGATGATGCGGCTGAAGTAGATTGTCTGCACAATGCCACGAAGCAGGAGGTAGGTGAGCAGTGCGATCCATAGTGCGTGGTTGCCAAGGGTGGGGGACAGCGCCAGATAGATGGTGAAGAAGGCAACGGCGGCAATGAGGCATGCCCAGAGCATGGCCCGTGAGGCAGTGATGCCGATGAACACACCGTCCCAGACAAAGGCCGCCATGCCGGCTACGGGGATAAGGATGGCCCACGGCAAGTAGGTGGCGGCCGTGCTGACGACACTGCCATCGGTGGTGAGCAGGCGCAGGAACGGCGTGCCGCCCGCCCAGTAGACGGCCGTGAAGATGATGACCATCGTGATGCCCCATCCGAACAGGCGGCGCACGGTCTGTCGGAGCATTGGCTTGTTATTGGCACCATAATAGCGGCCAGCAAGTGCCTCGCCAGCGAACGCAAAACCGTCCATGACATAGCTGAAGAGCGTGAACAGCTGCATCAGCAGGGTGTTGGCCGCCAAGATTTCTGCCCCTTGTGCTGCCCCCGCTGCCGTGAAGTAGAAGTTGACGGCGACAAGACAAAGCGTACGCAGGAAAATGTCGAGGTAAAGCTTAAGATTGAGAATTGACAATTGAAAATTGGGGTATGAAAGCCTGCGAGCATGCGATGAAACAAGGGGAGTGTTGAGGACGGACTTACCATATTTGAAGATGACGAAAGCAATGGCGGCAGCGAACCCTGCCCACTGGGCGATGAGTGTGCCGAGGGCCACGCCTTTGACCCCCATTCCGCAGACGAGCACCAAGAAGAGCGACGTGCCGATGTTGACCACGTTCTGACCAATGGCCACGAACATCGGCGTCCGCGTGTCCTGCATGCCAACAAACCAGCCCGTGAGTGCATAGAGGCCAAGCATGGCTGGGGCACCCCAGATACATATATAATAATAAGGTGTACAGAGACGGGCCACCTCGGCCGTGGGATGCATCAGCCAGAAGGTGAGCCACTGGAGTGGCACTTGCAGCAGCAGAATGCACAGGCCAATGGTCAGCGCCGTGAGCAGGCTCTGCCGCAAAATGACGTCCACGTCCCTTAACTCCTCAACGCCCTCATTCCTCCGCTCGGCCGAAGGACGATTGCTACCATCGGGATGCAAGCACTCCTCAACAGCTTCTCTTTTCTCTCCTCTTCCAAACGCTTGGGCCGTGAGTCCGCTGGTACCCATGCGCAGAAATCCGAAGAGCCAGTACATGACGTTGAAGATCATCGACCCCACGGCGATGGCTCCGATATGCGTAGCGCCACCGACGTGCCCCATGATTGTCACGTCGCATAATCCCAAGAGCGGCACCGTGATGTTCGACACGATACTCGGAATGGCCAACCTCAAGATGTCGTTATGGATTATTTTTGTACTTTTTTTAGCCTTCATTCTTTTTTTAATTCGCTTGCAAAGTTAGCATATTTCTTTCAAAAAAACAAAAAAGTGGCCTTTTTTTTGCACAATAGCCCCCCCCCTGTGCAGTTGAAAGTCAGTTTTCTTCCAAAAAATTTGCATAATTCGGAGAAAATGAGTTACTTTGCACCCGATTTTCAAGATATTATTGAAAGAGAACGTAATTATTAACAATTAAAAAGAAAAGAAACATGTCTGAAATTGAAGCTAAAGTAAAAGAGATTATCGTCGATAAACTCGGTGTTGATGAAGCAGAGGTTAAGCCCGAAGCAAGTTTTACCAACGACCTGGGTGCTGACTCACTTGACACTGTTGAGCTCATCATGGAGTTTGAGAAGTCTTTCCAGATTTCTATTCCTGACGACAAGGCCGAAAAGATTAGCACCGTGGCCGACGCCATTGCTTATATCGAGGATAATCTGAAATAAGTAAGTACCCCCCCTACTGCCCAAAGGTTGATTCTTTAGATAATGATTACTAAAGAAGTCCCCTTGGAGGCAGTAGGGGGGACTGCTTTAACATGTTTTCTATGGAATTAAAAAGAGTCGTTGTAACGGGTCTGGGTGCCGTGACGCCCGTGGGTAACACACCTGAAGAGATGTGGCAGAATCTGCTGGCAGGAGTCAGCGGCGCAGCCCCGATTACAAGTTTCGATACAACCAAATTCAAGACAAAGTTCGCCTGCGAGGTCAAGAACCTCAACGTGAACGACTATCTCGACCGCAAAGAGGCACGCAAGATGGACCGCTATACGCAGTTGGCCCTCATTGCTGCCAAGCAAGCCGTTGAAGACAGCGGCATGGACTTGGAGACCATCGACAAGAACCGTGTGGGCGTGGTCTATGGCGTCGGTATTGGCGGCATAAAGACTTTTGAAGAAGAGATTTGCTACTATGGTGCCCATCATGACGATGGCCCGAAGTTCAATCCTTTCTTCATCCCGAAAATGATTGCCGACATCGCCGCTGGACAGATTTCCATCATGTATGGTTTCCATGGCCCCAACTACATCACGTCGTCGGCTTGCGCTTCGTCGAGCAACGCCCTCGCCGATGCCTTCAACCTGATTCGCTTAGGCAAGGCCAACATCATCCTTGCCGGTGGTGCCGAGTCGGCAGTGTGCGAGACAGGTGTCGGTGGCTTCAATGCCATGCACGCCCTCTCCACCCGCAACGATGAGCCTGAGAAGGCCAGCCGCCCGTTCAGTGCCAGCCGCGATGGGTTTGTCATGGCCGAGGGTGCCGGATGCCTCATCCTTGAGGAGCTGGAGCATGCCAAGGCTCGTGGTGCGAAGATCTATGCCGAGATGGTTGGCGCAGGCATGAGTGCCGACGCTTACCACATCACCGCCTCTCATCCCGAGGGCCTCGGTGCCAAGCTCGTGATGGAGAATGCCCTTGAAGATGCCGGTTTGCGTCCTGAGGATATCGACTACATCAATGTTCATGGCACGTCGACACACGTTGGCGACATCTCTGAGGCCAAGGCCATCAAGGACGTGTTTGGTGAGGCAGCCTATAAGCTCAACATATCGTCGTCGAAGTCGATGACCGGTCACCTGCTGGGTGCCGCCGGTGCCATTGAGGGCATGATTACCGTGCTCGCCGTGAACCGCGACATGGTGCCTCCCACCATCAATCACGATGAGGACGACAAGGATCCCGAGATTGACTATAACTTGAACTTCACTTTCAACAAGGCGCAGCAGCGCACCGTGCGCGCCGCCCTGAGCAACACCTTCGGCTTTGGCGGTCACAACGCCTGCGTGGTGTTCAAGAAATATTAGTCCCCTTAGTTAGGGGGTTGGGGGTCTGAACAGTGAAAAAGGTTCTGCCTACACCCCCTAGCTTTTAGGCTATTTAAATATTAACTTTCCTGCACAAGTATTTTTCTTCTAGGAGATTTTTGCTTGTTCAGACCCCTAACCCCCTAACTTAGGGGGCTCGAACTATGAACTTTAGAGACATCATCGAACGTCTGCGCCTGCCCTTCCGTGGCGATGAGAAGGAGCTGCGTCAGCAGTTACGCGACATCATTGGCTTTTATCCGCACACCATAACTTATTATAAGACAGCGTTGACGCACAAGAGCACCGGCCAGCGTAACGACAAAGGACGCCCGCTGAACAACGAGCGGCTGGAGTTTCTTGGCGATGCACTGCTCGACGCCGTCGTGGGCCACATCGTCTTCGAGCACTTCGAGGGCAAGCGCGAAGGGTTCCTTACCAACACGCGCTCGAAGCTCGTCAGTCGTGAGTCGTTGGGCAAGTTGGCGCAGGAGATGGGGCTGACTGACCTGATACAGAGTAACGGTGCGGCGCGCTCGCATAACAGCTACATGGCAGGCAACGCTTTCGAGGCCCTTGTCGGTGCCATCTATCTTGACCAGGGCTATAGTGCCGTCATGCGGTTTATGAAGAAGCGCATTTTAAAGCAGATGGTCAACATCGACAAGGTGGCCTACAAGGAGGTGAACTTCAAGTCCAAGCTCTTGGAGTGGACACAGAAGAACCGTGTACGCATGGACTTCCGCATGCTGAAGCAGGACAAGGACGACAAGGGGTCGCCCATCTTCGGATACCAAGTGATGATCGAGGGTGTTGAAGGCGGAAAAGGGCAGGGCTACTCGAAGAAGGAGGCGCAGCAGTCGTCGGCGAAAGAGACCTTGGAACGGTTGCGCCGTGAGCCGCAGTTCATCGATGCTATCTTTCTGGCCAAGTCCGAGCGAACCAAGATGGAAGAGATGCCAACTGCCGTTGCACCCGACCTTGAAGCCGAGAAGACCGACTTTATCATTCAGGAGCCTCAGGAAGCCAAGGAGTTGCGTGCCGAGCGAAAGAAGGCACGTGACAACCGTAAGCCCCGCGAAGACGACAACGACAGCAGCGCCCCCACTAACGTTGACAGCGACGAGTTCGACCTTAGCGACATCACTGCCAACCCCGGCGAGCCATCGCGTGAGGACATCATTGCTGCCGCTGAGGCTGCTGCCTACGAGTAGGACTATGAGACGACGAGCGGCCTTTATTGTTTGTCTGCTGTTGGCAGCAGCTTTCTTTGCTTGCCAGCGCCCACTCTTCGCCGGTCGTCAGCGTCCGCTCTTAACTTACAATCTTAATTTTCAGCTATCGCAGACCAACTTTGTCGACACCATCGCCATTGACTGGGAACGCCATCAAGTGCTGGTGCCCGTGACCATTGGCGGTCGTGAGTACCGGTTCTTGTTCGACACGGGGGCCAGCCAGTGTGTGGTCTATGACGATGCGCCCATCGAAGGCTGTCGGCACGCAGGTCACATCCCCTCATACGATGCCATCGGGCGCCGCGACACGGTGGAGGTGGTCACCCTACCGCCGATGACCATTGGCAGCACAACCTTCACGGGCTGCCAAGCCACTGTGCAGCATCGTACCGTTCGCCGCCATGACATTGACGGCATTGTGGGCTTCAGTCTCATTGCCAAGGGACTGAGCGCGAAGATTGACGTGCGTCGCCAACACCTGATTCTTACCGATCGGCGTGACTTCTTCAGTCGTGAGACGAGCTACACTGAGCGCTACCGCCTCAACTACAATGTGCCCTATGTCCGTGTCAACCCCTTTGGACGCTACACCGAGCAGGTCATGTTCGATACTGGCAGCCGACAGTTCTATGCCATCAATGCCACCAGCTTCCAGCGGGCAACGGCCCGACGTGGTGCTGATGCCACCGATGGCGTACAGCTCTTGGGGCGTGCCTTTGGGCGCCAGGCCATTGGCTTTTCGGGGGCTGAGCCCGCCGGCGAGCTGCTGCGCCTGAAACTGTCGGCCCTCCGCTTTGGCGACTTCCTGTTTACGGATGTGGTTACGGCCACCACCCGTGGCGGTTCACATCTTGGGGCTGCCATGCTCGACTATGGTACGCTGACCATTCTGCCACGCCGTCGCCTGCTCTGTTTTCAGCCTTACGATGGCGGCAATCAGTGTGCCGTGCGCAACGAACAGCCCGACATCGCCTTCATCGATGCCGACGGCCAGCCTGCCGTGGGCATGGTCGTCGATGGCAGCACACCCTATCAGCGGGGCTTCCGTCCAGGCGACGTCATTATCAGCATCGACGATCGCCCAGTCAGCAGTTTCTCCCAGTTTGTCGGCTGGGGCTTTGAGCAGGGGCGCGAGTACCGCTTCTTAGTGCGCCACCAGAGCGGCCTCACGGAGGAGCTGCGCTGGGTGCGCCGACCCTTAACAACAAAAGAATAACACAACACTCATGGAATACATGTCAAAAGAAGGCTACGACAAGCTCGTGGCCGAGCTCCGCCAGATGGAGCTTGTGGAACTGCCGCAGGTTCGCGAAGCCATTGCCGAGGCCCGCGACAAAGGCGACCTCAGCGAGAACTTCGAATATCATGCCGCCAAGCGTGAGCAGGGAAGGCTGCTGGGGCGCATTCGTTTCAAGCAGCGTGTGCTGGCCAATGCGCGTGTCATCGACACCTCAAAGCTCACCAGCGACTGCGTGCAGCTGCTCAGCCGTGTCGAGATGACCAATCTGGCCAACAACAGCCGCATGACCTATACCATTGTCAGTCCTCACGAAGCCAATCTGCGCGAGGGCAAAATCTCCATCAATTCGCCCATTGGGCAGGCACTGCTGAAGAAGCACGCCGGCGATACCGTTCAGGTGCATGTCCCAGCAGGCCTATTAAATCTTCGAATTGAGAACATTGAGCTGTAAAACGGTAATTTATTGGCATTTTATTTGGCGGTTTACTAAATAAGTGTTACTTTTGCAGCGCAAAATTAGCAACAAGCAAACTCATATAACACAACTATTACTAAACACTAGTTCAATGAAAAAGTTTACCTTGATCCTGCTTGCTGCCTGCTTCGTGGCAGCAACGACCATGGCCCAGAAAGGGCCTCAGAGAGTGGTGAACCTGCCCGCTGCCAAGACTGAGCAGCTGAAGAAGTTCACAAGTAAGCAACACCACCACCAGATGCGGCCTAACCTGCAGCAGCAGCATGGCCAGCTGACGGGCAAGGACGCCCGCCTGCTGTCGGCTCTGTCAGACCGCAACGGCCTTCCCAAGATGTCGTGGCAGAAAGCCCATTCGCCACGTAAGGCCGGCATGATTACCACTCAGCCCGATGGCAATTACATGGCTTTTGAGCGCAATGGCGACAGCTACGTTTCCACGCTCTACGGCGTCTATTACAACGAGGTGATAGGCAAACTTGGAGAATTGGTGTTTGCCAGCGACAACAAGGTCTACATGAAGGACATCATCTCACAGTATGTCTTTGACACCTGGGTGGAAGGAACATTCAATGGTACCACCATTACCTTCACTTTCCCGCAGATGGTGACCACGGTTGACGGCGAGGATTTCTATGCCATGGTGATGGACTTCGATGCCGACGAGATGACCTATGTGCCCACTGCCGGCGACGGTACGATGACGCTGAACTTCGATCCCAAGCGCCGCATCGTCACGACCAGTGATCCCGACTTTGTCAGTGGTGACAAGGTGATAGGCCTTGCCTATGCCAATGGCGCATGGGCAGGCAGTGCCGACTGGAACATCACGATGCGCCCCATCACCGACGAGCCCGTCAGTGCTCCCGAGGGACTGGAGACAGCACAGTTCATTGTGGCGGCCGACGGCTTTAGCGGCACCATTGCCAATGTGGGCTTCGATGGCAACGACGTCTATGTGCAGGGCATCTATCCCTCCTTGCCCGATACTTGGGTGAAGGGTACCATCGAGGGCGACAAGGCCATCTTCAAGAGTGGTCAGTTCTTGGGTTTAGACGCTGAAAACGGCTATGTAGAGTATCTTATCTCTGCCACGGCTGAGACCACTCACGTAGAGGATCCCGAGTGGGGCGATTACGACGAGACCTACTATTACGTTAGCAATGAGGACATCGTCTTCGACTATGATGCCCAGACGCAGACCTTCACTGGCACAACCCTTTTCATGGCCAATGCTGGCAAGACGAAGGTGTACTACGGTGCCATCTATGAGAATTGCATCATCAAGCCCTTTATCGAGGTGGCTGCCACGCCGATGGCTCCTTACGACCTGTTTATTGAAGAGGGTGGCTTTGACTATTACAACGAAGGCTGGGGCTGGGGCTATTTTGAGTTCGTCGCGCACAATAACGACGAGGATGGCAACTACATCCTGCCCGAGAAGCTCTCGTATCAGTTCTGGGTGCGTGTCAATGGCGAGGAGAAGCCGTTGGTGCTCCACAACTATGACTACAAGAACATGGAGGCCACTGAGATGGCCGAGATTCCATTTGGCTATAACGATGGTTGGGACATGGCCGTCACTGACGCTTATGCCTACCTCTATTATTATGTCGTGGGTCCCGAGGCCTACGGTGTGCAGGCCATCTATCGTGGTGCCGGCGAGGAGCGTCGCTCTGAGATTGCGTGGGTAGAGGTGGAGAACTTGGGTGCTGAAGTGCAGCCCGATGCCGCCACTCCCGCCTATCCCGACGTTGACCCCGACGACGTGGGCAATACCATTACCTACGGTTCATACACTGGCAACGAGAGCCGCGTGACCTTTGGTGAATGGAAGCCGCAGACCTACGACGTGGCGATGAAGATTGACGAAGGCTCCGTCGTGGGCACCCATATCGATGCTGTCACCTTCAATATGAAGACCATCAATGGCATTAGCAACCTGAAGGTGTGGCTCAGCAGCCAGCTGCGCGTCGAGAATGGTGAGAACGTGCCCGACCTGGTAAGCATCGATGTGCCGATGCCCACCAAAGCCGGCGATGTCACCGTGACGCTGCCGAAGCCTTATATCGTCCCCGCTGAGGGCGTCTACGTCGGTTACTCGTTTACAGTGTCTGAAGATGCCTATTCGTATGCCAACGCTCCCGTCACCGTCATCGACGAGGTGAAGCCTTGCGGATTCTATATCCACTCCACGGCCAGCATCGTGAAGTGGCTCGAGCTCTCTGAGCAGAGCGGCTACTCCACCTGCATGACCATTACGCTCAGCGGCAAGACCGTGAAGGCCAACGCCGTGGCACCCGTTGATGGCGAGCCCGTCTATGTGCTGAAGGACGAGGCCATCGAAGTCCCCCTGACATTCGCCAATCAAGGCTCCGAAGGCATCAAGTCAATCGACTTCAACTATACGTTCAACGGCGCCACCGCTTCGAAGCATATCGACCTTAATTCATCCGTAAAGGGCTTCCTCGGCATGACCTATGATTACAGTCTCACTCTGCCTGCTATTAACGAGCCTGGCAACTACGACCTCGACGTGGAAGTCGTAAAGGTGAATGGCGTGGACAACGAAGCCGACGTGACGACGGCAGCCACGACAGTCACAGTGATGGGTTGGATGCCCAAGCACCGCACCCTGTTAGAGGAATACACCGGCCTGTGGTGTGGCTGGTGCCCGCGTGGATTCGTTGCCCTTGAGCTTCTCAAAGAGCAGTATCCCGACGAGTTCGTCTGCGTGAGCTACCACAATGGCGACCCGATGGAAATTACCGATTTCTACCCCTCATTGGTTGAAGGATTCCCCTGCGCTTGGGTTGACCGTGGCATGGAGGTCGATCCCTACTATGGTCTTGGTGAAGACGACTTCGGTGTGCTCGACGTGCTGCAGTGGCGCAACACCATGTTTGGCTATGCCAACCTGGAGGTGACAGCCACGCTGTCTGACGACAACAGCACCGTCGACGTGAATGCCGACGTGACCTTCCCTTACAGCAGCGACAACGTAAACTTCTCACTTGAGTATATGCTCGTAGAGGACGGCTTGACTAGCGATGACTGGCTGCAGGCGAACTACTACGCTGGTGGTGACAATGGCGACATGTCGACGTTCGACGAAGCCCCCGAGGACGTGCCCGGCCTGGTGTTCAACGACGTGCTGGTAATGCAGTCAGAGATGGGTGGCATCTACGAGAGCCTGCCCACGGAGGTTACTGCTGACGTACCCGTCAACCATACTTACGCCTTCGAGCTTGACTACGCCCTGAACATGGATTGGGAGCCCATCATTCAGGACTACTCGCAGCTCTTCGTCGTGGCTCTGCTCATCGACAACGAGACAGGCATTGTGGCCAACGCCATCAAGGTGCCTGTGGGCACTGCTACTGTGGGCATCGAGAATGTGAAGACGCAGAATGTCGGTGCACAGCGCATCTACGACTTGATGGGCCGCCGCGTGTTGAACCCGCAGAAGGGTCTCTACATTGTCAACGGCCGCAAGGTTGTGAAGTAAACGATAACGGTCGTTAAGAGTCCCCCCTCGCTCGGCTTTGCCGCTTCGCTCTGCGAAGAACCCCTCCTGGAGGAGGAGGATAAGATAGACCTGCAACGGAAAAGGTAACTTATCCCCCTCCTACAGGAGGGGTTAGGGGAGGTCTCTTTCTGCCAATTTTAGTTTTTGTCATTTCGCTCTGAGCAGTCTGGCAGACTTCTCCGAGAACTCCCGCAGACTTCTCCTAGAAGTCCCGCAGACTTCTCCTAGAACTCCTGCAGACTTCTCCGAGGACTCTGGAAGTCTTTTCCTAGCACTCCAGCAGTCTTCTCCTAGCAGTCTGACGTCCACAAACGGCCGACCACCCCTCGAACTCAAAATCCCCCTTTGCCCGCCGACCTGCTGTTTTATCGTTAATTAAAACAAAAATATCGTTTTTCGATAAATTTTTATTGAAACATTTGGTTGTTTCAAAAAGAATGCTTACCTTTGCCGCCGAAAATCGTGATTCATTGAAATAAGCAAATTATGAAAAGGAGATTGAATATTCTTTGCTTGCTGGTGTTCATAACCGTTTCCATCGGCTTCTTGCCCTTCCTTTATGCCGTGGGCATCGGGTTCCAGACCGGCGTGGAGGGTAACCATAATCAGAGCGTCGAGCTGGACCAGTATGTTGAGGCAGCCTCGGTGAACCTGATGCCTGCCCGCTTCGTAGGCTTGAGTCACGGCACTATTATTAATAAGGTGACGGGCGAGTCGGTAGACATCTGGCCGGAGCGCATTGCCGTGAACATGCCCGTCAGCTATCCGCAGTGGTTTGTGGTCGTCAACGATGTCAGCCGCTATCTGGTCTATGCATTGCTCATTGCCATCGTTGTGCTGTTCCTAAAGCTCATCGTGCGCGTCAACCGCGGCCTTGTGTTCGAGTGGCGCAACGTGCGGCTGCTGCGGTGGCTGGGCGGCATCGAGCTGACAGGCAGCATCGTCACCACGGTCATTCAGATCTATGGAGCAAGCATCGTCAGTAGTCAGTTCGGCGTTGGCGGCTTCCTGCCCGACTACTTCAGCTACGTGTCGGTGATGGAGCTGACCGTAGGCCTGGTGGCACTCATCGTGGCTGAGATCTTTGCTGTGGGCCTGAAAATGAAGGAGGAGCAGGACTTAACTGTGTAAAGGAGTGCTATGGGTAAGATAATCGTAAACCTCGACGTAGAGATGGCCAAGCGCAAGATGTCGCTGGGCGAGCTGGCCGAGCGCATTGGCTTGACACAGGCCAACCTCTCCATCCTGAAGACGGGCAAGGCACGCGCCATCCGCTTCTCGACGCTTGAAGCCATCTGCCACGAACTGGGCTGCCAGCCTGGCGACCTGCTGGAATACAGAGAAGATGAAAAATGAAAAATGAAAAATGAAAGATGAAAGATTAAAAATGAAAAAAAGAGCAGGAAGCTGTAGTTTTTTCGCCTATAATGGCGTCTAAATAGTAGAAACGTATCATTTTATATTAACCAAATCAAACCAAAACAAGATGAACATGAAAAGATTTTTCGTCTCGGCCATGATGCTCTGCATGAGCACCGTCGCCATGGTGGCACAAGAGGCCATGATGCCGCAGATGCCGCCCATTCCCGTCGATCCTGATGTGCGCATCGGAAAGCTCGACAATGGTCTGACCTACTACATCCGCCACAACGAGTGGCCGGAGAAGGTGGCTAACTTCTACATCGCACAGCGCGTGGGCTCCATCCAGGAGGAGGAGTCACAGCGCGGCCTTGCTCACTTCCTCGAGCACATGGCTTTCAATGGCTCGGATAACTTCCCCAATGTGCCCGGTAAGAGCATCCTCGACTTCACACGTCGTCAGGGCGTGGAGTTCGGCTCCGACCTGAATGCTTACACGGCCATCGACAAGACCGTCTACCGCATCTGCAACGTGCCCGTCACGAAGGGACAGGAAGTGCTCGACTCGTGTCTGCTCATTCTGAAGGACTGGTCGTGCGGGCTCTCACTGCTACCGGAAGAAATCGACAAGGAGCGCGACGTCATCCATAACGAGTGGCGCATGGGCGAGAGCGCACAGCAGCGCATGATCACCAGCGCCCTGCCTAAGATGTACCCCGGCTCGAAGTACGGTGAGCGTATGCCCATCGGCCTGATGTCGGTCGTCGACAGCTTCCAGCCTCAGACGCTCCGTGCCTACTACCAGAAGTGGTACCGCCCCGACAACCAGGCACTTATCATCGTCGGCGATGTTGACGTTGACCACATCGAGGGCAAGATTAAGGAGCTCTTCAGCGGCATCACCGTGCCTGCCAATGCTGCCCAGGTGGTGCGCGAGCAGGTTCCCGACAACGAGCAGCCCATCTACATCTTCGAAAAGGACAAGGAGCAGCAGATGAACATGATCCTGTTGTTCATGAAGCACGACGCCACTCAGCCCGAGGAGAAGGGCTCGATGGAGTATCTCTTCGAGGTCTACATCAAGAGCGTCATCGCACAGATGTTTAACAGCCGCCTGCGCGAGATGGCCGAAGACCCCGACAGCCCCTTCCTGCTGATTCAGGGCGACGACGACGACTTCCTGCTGGCCAACACGAAGGCTGCCTTCCAGATGCAGGGTGTGCCCAAGGAGGGCCGCGACATGGAGACGCTCACCGCTATGTATCGTGAGGCACGCCGCGTGGCACAGTTCGGATTCACGGCTACTGAGTATGAGCGTGCGAAGGCCGACTTCCTGAGCTCGCTGGAGAAGCAGTACACCAACCGCGCCAAGATCACCAACGACCAGTTTGGTAACGACTACACCGACCACTATCTGACCAACGAGCCCATCCCCAGCATTGAGATGCTCTATCAGCTCATGAACCAGATTGCACCGAACATTCCCGTTATGGCCATCAACCAGGTGCTGCCGCAGCTCATCAGCGACCAGGACAAGAACCTCGTCGTCATGGAGTGGGCCCGTGAGGGCGAAGGCCTGGTCTATCCCACCGAGGCCGACATGAGCGCTGCCATCGCCAAGGCCCGTGCCGAGGAGCTCACCGCCTACGTCGACAATGTGAAGGACGAGCCACTGATGACCCAGCTGCCAAAGGCTGGCACCATCAAGAAGGAGGCCGACTATAAGTTCGGTGCCAAGGAGCTGACGCTCTCAAACGGTGCTACCGTCATCTTGCTGCCCACCGACTATAAGGACGACCAGGTGGTGCTACAGGCCTTCTCGAAGGGCGGCAAGAGTCTTTATGGCGAGGCTGACTACAACAACCTGAAGGTCTTCGACCAGGTTATCGGCCTCAGCGGCATTGGTAACTTCTCGAGCACCGAGCTCTCGAAGGCTCTTGCCGGCAAGGAGTGCAACGCCGACGCTACGATGGGTCTCACCCGCCAGTATGTCACGGCTCACTCCACACCGAAGGATCTGGAAACCATGTTCCAGATGATGTACCTCTACTTCACCTCTGTGAACAAGGACGAGAAGCAGTTCAGCAACTTGATGACGCAGATGGAGATGGCCCTGAAGAATAAGGGTCTCTCACCCGACGCCGTCTACAGTGACTCGCTCACCGCCACGATCTACAAACACAACCCGCGCTTCACCAACATGCAGGTGGACGACCTGAAGAGTATCAGCTACGACCGCATCCTCGAGATCCACAAGGACCGCTTTAAGAATGCCGCACAGTTCACCTTCGTCATCGTCGGTAAGTTCGACGAGGCCACCATCCGTCCCTTCATCGAGCAGTACATCGCTTCGCTGCCTGTCACCAAGGATAAGGCTGAGGACTTCCGCGACGTGCGCACCATCGCTGAGGGCAAGGTGAAGAACGCCTTTACCATCGATGCCGAGAACAAGTGCATGGACGTCATCCTGTGGAACGCAAAGGCTCCCTACACGGTTGAGAACAGCGTGCTCGCCGATGCCGCCGGACAGGTGCTCTCGATGATCTACCTGAAGAATATCCGCGAGGAGGAGAGTGCTGCCTACAGCTGCGGTGCCAGCGGTGGCTTCAACCTCAGCGGACGTGAGCCCATGATTCAGCTGCAGGCCTACTGCCCCATGAACCCCGACAAGCAGGAGATTGCTGTCCGACTGCTCCACGAGGGCATCGCCGAATGTGCTAAGAGCATCGATGCCGAGCAGCTGAACCAGGTCAAGGAAGCCATGCTCAAGCAGGCCGACATCAGCTTCAAGAACAACAACTACTGGGTGAACACCCTCACCACGTGGAAGGACTACGCACTCGATGTGCACACTGGCTACAAGGCCGCCGTCGAGGCCATCACGCCTGAGAAGCTCGCCGCCTTCTTCCGCAACGTCATCCTTGCCAGCGGCAACGAGATCGAGGTCATCATGACTCCGGCGAAGAAGTAATTTCCGCAAGTGCGAATTAGAAAATTGGCTGGCGCCTGAATATCATTCGATGCCAGCCAATTTTTCTATTTGACTATTTCACTATTTCTCTATTTCACTATTTTCCTCAATCCTCTTTCACTATTGGGTAGAGCTCGAGGAACTCGCCTTGATGGTTTTGCCCGTCGTTGATGAGTTCTGCAAACTTCTGGCCTACGGTGTCCGTATCGTGGAATCCAGGCAGTGCCATGTTGCCATTTAGGTCGGTGGTTGTGGGGCCAGGGTGAACGGCGAAAATCTCTATGGGCGTGCCCGCCTGCTGAAATTCGACGGCCATCACACCCGTCATGGCATTCTGTGCCGCCTTGCTGGTGACGTATGCCAGCGGGTGCCAGTAAGGGCTTACCTCTGACGGAACGGTGATATTAGCTATCCGTCCACCATTCTTGGCCAGCAGGGGCAGTAGCGCCTTCGTGAGGGCGAATGTTCCGATGAAGTTCACGTTCAGCGTCTCGCGGATGGTGCTGATCTCTGTGTGCTCGCTGTCAACGCTCATGTCGCCAGGGATGCCCGCATTATTCACCAGCAGCGTCAGCGCCGGAAAGCGCTCGCCAATCTCCTTGGCAGCACGTTCGAGGCCTTCGAGGTCGTTCAGTTCGATGTTCACCCAGCCAAGCGCATCGATGCCTTGCGCCCTTAGTGCGCCAAGGGCTTGTTCTGCCCGCTGTTGGTCGCGCGCGCCGACGATAACTTTCCACCCGTTGAGGCCGAGGTGTTTTGCGATTCCAAACCCGATGCCTTTGTTGGCACCTGTTACCAGGACTGTCTTTTCGTTCATTGTTTAGTTCAGAATTCTCAATTCTCAATTTTCAATTCTCAATTCTCTCCAGTGCTTGCGCGAGGTCGTCGATGATGTCGTCGATATGCTCGGTACCAATGCTGAGGCGGATGGTCGAAGGCGTGATGTGCTGTTCGGCCAGCTCCTCAGGCGACAGCTGCGAGTGGGTGGTGGTGTAAGGATGGATGACCAGGCTCTTCACGTCGGCCACGTTGGCCAGCAGCGAGAAGATTTGCAGTGCATCGATAAACTTCCACGCCTCCTCTTGTCCCCCTTTGATTTCGAAAGTGAAGATTGATCCGCCGCCGTTGGGGAAGTATTTCTGGTAGAGTGCGTGGTCAGGATGGCTCTCCAGTGCCGGATGGTTCACCTTGGCCACCTTCGGATGACCGTTCAGGAAGTCCACCACTTTTAGCGCGTTCTCCACATGGCGTTCCACACGCAGGCTCAGCGTCTCGACGCCCTGCAGCAGGATGAAAGCGTTGAAGGGCGATATGGCAGCACCAGTGTCGCGTAGGATGACGGCACGGATGCGGGTGACGTAGGCTGCAGCCCCCACAGCTTCGGCAAAGACGATACCGTGGTACGACGGGTCGGGCTTGGCCAGCGTGGGAAACTTATCGGGATTTGACAACCAGTCGAACTTGCCGCCGTCGACGATGACGCCACCGAGTGAGCTGCCATGACCACCGAGAAACTTTGTTGCCGAATGTACCACGATGTCGGCACCGTGCTCCAGCGGACGGATGAGGTAGGGTGTGCCGAAGGTGTTGTCGACGATGAACGGAATGCCGTGCTTATGGGCCACGGCAGCTACCCCTTCGAGGTTGAGCACGTCGCTGTTGGGATTGCCGAACGTCTCGGCATACACCACCTTCGTGTTAGGCCGGATGGAGGCTTCGAGTGCCTCGAGGTCGTTCACGTTGACAATTGTGTTGGTGATGCCCTGTGTGGCCAACGTATGGGTGATGAGGTTGTAGGAGCCGCCGTAGAGGTTGTCGGCAGCCACGATGTGGTCGCCTGCCTGAACGATGTTCTGCAGGGCGTAGGTGATGGCGGCTGCACCAGAGGCCACGGCCAGTCCGGCCACACCGCCCTCGAGGGCAGCGACGCGATCCTCGAACACTCCCTGTGTCGAGTTGGTCAGGCGGCCATAGATGTTACCGGCATCGCGCAGGCCGAAGCGGTCGGCAGCGTGCTGGGAATTGTGGAACACGTAGCTTGTGGTCTGGTAGATGGGCACCGCACGTGCATCGGTTGCGGGGTCTGCCTGTTCTTGTCCAACATGAAGTTGTAAGGTCTCGAAACGATAATTCTTTTTACTCATAACTGAATCCTTTCCAAATTTCTTTTGTGTTACTATTGTTTTTGTGTTACTCTGTTACTGTGTCTTACCCTTTCCCTTTTCCCAATTTGTTACTTTTGTTACTCTGTTACTGTGTCTTACCCTTTCCCTTTCCCCAATTTGTTACTTTTGTTACTTTGTTACTGTGTCTTTATTTCCTACTTTGTTACTGTGTCTTTATCAATTACTGTGTCTTTTCGACGGTGCAAAGGTACAAAGTTTAGAAATATCCTCCAAATATTTTGTATAATTCAGAAAAAAGACCTAAATTTGCAGCCTGTAAAGAAACATTATTCCGTTCAGGGCCACTTTTAGCCCCTTCAATAGAATATCATTCCAAAACATGGCAGAAATCCTCGACGAAACCGATCTGCAGATCCTGAAAACGCTGCAAAAAAACGCGAAACTGACCACCAAAGAGCTGGCCGATGCCGTTCATCTGACGCCGACGCCCGTCTTTGAGCGCCAGAAACGTTTGGAAAAGAAAGGCTATATCAAGAAGTATGTGGCCATCCTCGACCCCGAGAAGCTGAACCAAGGCCTCTTGGTGTTCTGCAAGGTGAAGCTTAAGCAGATCAACCGTGAGATAGCCGAAAGCTTCGTGCGTCGCATCCTGCGCATCCCCGAGGTCATCGAGTGTTACAACACCTCGGGAGCCTACGATTACTTATTAAAGGTTCGTGCGCGCGACATGAAGCAGTACCAAGAGTTTGTGCTCACCAAGCTTGGCGACATCGACACCGTCGGCTCCATTGAAAGCACCTTCGTCATGAGTGAGGTGAAGCAGAACTATGGCATCAACCTGTAGTAAATTGAGAATTTAGAATTGAGAATTGAGAATTGAGAATTAGGCTAACGCCGTCCCCGTCTACAGAAGGTATGGCGTGAGCCCAATTCTCAATTCTCAATTTTCAATTCTCAATTAGAAAATACTTCCCGTACAATTTGGCAGACGTTGTCGGGCTTAGCCATCGTGTAGTAGTGGATGGCAGGCGCACCGTGTGCCAGCAGGTCGTTGCTTTGTGCGATGGCCCACTCGATGCCCACCTGATAGGCATTGTCGGGCGTCTTGTTAAGTCTGCTGACCAACTCTTGCGGAATATCGATGTGGAACGCGCGTGGCAGGAAACTAATCTGCCGCAGGCTTGAGATGGGCTTCAGGCCAGGTATGACGGGCACGGTGATGCCCGCCTGGCGCAGTCGGTCGACAAACCGATAGAACTGGCTGTTATCGAAAAACATCTGAGTGACGATGTAGTCGGCCCCAGCCTCCACCTTCGCCTTCAGGTATTGGATGTCCACGTCGAGGTTGGCGGCCTCGTAGTGTTTCTCAGGATAGGCAGCCACCCCCACGCAGAAGTCGGTCGACAGGCCGTTCGTGACGGTGGGGTCGAGATACTGCCCGCGGTTCAGATTGCTTACCATGGCCACCAGTTCCGCACTATGGCTGAACCCGTCGGCCTCGGGTGTGAAGTATCGCTGCCCGGGCATGGCATCGCCGCGCAGGGCCATCACGTTCTGGATGCCAAGGAAGTGGAGGTCGAGCAACTCGCTTTCAACACGCGACTGCGAGGCACCCCCACAAATGACGTGTGGCACGATTTCGAGCTGTGGGTAGCGCCTCATGATGGCTGCCACGATGGCGATGGTGCCCGGTCGCTTAGCCAGCGTCATCTTTTTGTATGTTCCGTCGTCGTTAGGCACATACTCCACCTCGTCGCGGTGACAGGTGACATTGATGAACGGCGGCTGGAACTGCATCAGTGGGTCGATGCTGCTGTACAGTCGGCTGACGTCGCTGCCCTTGAGTGGTGGTACGAGCTCGAAGCTGGCGAAGGGTCGCTCTGAGCTATTGATGATGTCGATAACTTTCATGGTTGTTCTTCGTTTTGTGTTGCAATGTATTTCGAAAGCAGTTGCTCGCCCTCGGCAATGGTGATGCCACGGCGCTGGCAGTAGTCGGCCAGCTGGTCCTTGTCGATGCGCCCCACTGCGAAGTAGCGAGCCTCGGGGTGGGTGATGAACATGCCGCAGATGGCTGTCGAGGGCTGTATGGAATAGTGGTCGGTCAGCGTTGCACCGAGCAGGCGCTCGGCGTCCAGCAGGTCGAAGACGATGCGTTTCAGCGAGTGGTCGGGACATGTGGCATAGCCAAAGGCTACGCGTAGCGCCGTGGGCAGGGCATCCTGGCGTGCGATGTGCTCGGCACAGGCCTCCGCCAGTCGGGCGCAGATGGCGTGGCACATCAGCCGTTCGCCCTCGTCGGCAGGCTGCTCCTTGGGTTGGCAAACGATGGTAAAGAGCCTGATGGGACTCGGCAACTCACTATCGAAGAAGTCGGCCAGGCAGAGGAAGTGCGACGTGGCACTCTGACTGCGCAGCATGGGCAGCGTGGTGCCGTCGCTCAGCACGATGTCGTTGCCACGGCGGGTGGCTGTTTCCGAGCGTTGCACCACTTGCAGGCTCAGGCTGTCGTGTGCGATGGCTTGTTCCAGATAGGCCTGCCCCTCCTTCAGGGTGCGCTCGGCCTCGGGGTTCACCAACAGCTGTTGCAGTGTCTCGCCCTTAAAGCCCCAGAAGAGCAGGAACATGCGCCAGTCAATCAGTGGGAGGACGATGGCGGGGGAAAACGCCTCCCGGCCTCCCTGAAGGCGATGCGACGCGATGTCGCTCACAGGCGTCGGTGCGAAGTGTGGGGCCTTAGCGTTGGCTTCAGTGTAGGGGGTCAGCCGTGTGTGGCGCTCCTCGTAGGCCTCTCTCAGCTGCTGTTGGTCAGCTTTCACCTGGGCGATGGTGCTGGCGGTGTCCATCTGCAAGTGCTTGGCAATGAGCGACGTCTGCGAAGCATCGCCGCCAAAGATCACGCCGCCCTCATAGAGTGGTGTCAGCTTCACGGCTGTATGAACGGCCGAGGTGGTGGCGCCGCCCACCACGATGGGCACATGCAGCCCTTCGCGCTGGAACAGCAGGCATAGCTGCTCCATCTCCTTCAGCGAGGGTGTTATCAGCCCGCTGATGCCCACCAGACAGGGTTTCTGCTTTTTCGTCTCTTCGAGGATGGTCTCGTTGGCCACCATCACGCCCAGGTCGGTCACCTCGAAGCCGTTGCACCCCAGGACGATGCTCACAATGTTCTTCCCGATGTCGTGCACGTCGCCGTTGGCCGTGGCCAGCACCACGCGAGGGTGCGCCGTGTCGTCGCCCGCTTTCTCCTCGTCGATGTAGGGTTGCAGCAGGGCCACGGCATCCTTCATCACTTTGGCTGACTTCACCACCTGCGGCAGGAACATCTTGCCTTCGCCAAACAGCTGGCCGATGTGCTCCATCGCTTGCATCAGTGGCTGTTCTATCACGTCGATGGGTCGCCCGTATTTCTGCAAAGCCTCGGGGATGTCGGTAGCCAGATGGTCGCCGACGCCTTTGCTCAGGGCATAGGCTAGGCGCTCTTCTACCAGCTTCTTGCGCCAAGCGTCAGTCGTGGCGGCAGGGCTCTTGCCTGTCGAGGTGTCGGCGAGCACGCTGGCGGCTACGGCTATCAGCCGCTCTGTGGCACCGTCGTCGCTGTTCAGTATGACGTCTTCCACGGCTTTCAGCAGCGCGGGGTCGATGTCGTCGTAGACCTGTAGCATCGAGGGGTTGACGATGGCCATGTCGAGCCCCGCACGGATGGCATGATAGAGGAACACGGCGTGCATGGCCTCGCGAACCTTATTGTTACCGCGGAAGCTGAACGAGAGGTTGCTCACGCCGCCGCTGGTCTTTGCCAGGGGCAGGTGCGTCTTGATCCATTCCACGGCCCTGATGAAGTCGACGCCGTAGGCCTGGTGCTCCTTCAGTCCTGTGCCCACCGAGAGGATATTGACGTCGATGATGATGTCCTGAGCAGGGAAGCCGATGGCCGTCAGCAGCTTGTAGGCACGCTCGGCAATGGCTATCTTACGCTCGTAGGTGGTGGCCTGGCCATCCTCGTCGAAGGCCATCACCACCACGGCAGCACCCAGCCGGCGCAGTTCGCGGGCCTTGCTGACGAAGTCGTCCTCGCCGTTTTTCAGGCTGATGGAATTGACGATGCACTTGCCTTGCGCGTTCTTCAGGCCGGCCAGTATGGTGTCCCAGTCCGACGAGTCGATCATTAGCACGGCGCGGCCGACGGCCGGGTCGTTGGCAATATGTCGGCAGAAGGTCTGCATCTCCTGTCGGCTGTCGAGCATAGCGTCGTCCATGTTGATGTCGATGATCGCGGCGCCGCCCTCTATCTGCTGGCGTGCCACGCTCATGGCCTCCTCGTATTTCTTCTCGGCTATCAAGCGTGCAAACTTCCGCGAGCCGGCCACGTTGGTGCGCTCGCCCACGTTGGTGAAGTTCCGCGTCTGCTTGTCTACCAGCAGTGGCTCAAGGCCCGACAGCCATAGTTGCTGGCTGCGGGGAGCGGGGACTCTGGGCTTCACGCCCTTCAGGGCTTCGCTGATGGCGCGGATGTGCATTTCGTTGGTGCCGCAGCAGCCGCCAGCAATGTTGATAAGGCCGGCCTCGGCCATCTGGCGCAGGTGGCTGGCCGTATAGTTAGGCAGCTCGTCGTACTCGCCCATCTCGTTGGGCAGTCCGGCGTTGGGATAGATCGACAGGAAAACGGGAATACGGCTCGACAGCTGCTCGACGAATGGACGCAGGTCGGTGACGCCGAACGAGCAGTTGAGGCCAAAGCTCAGCAGCCGAGGGTAGTGGGCGATGCTGATGTAGAATGCTTCCAGCGTCTGACCCGTCAGCGTGCGGCCACTGCGGTCGTTGATCGTTGCCGACACCATGAGGGGTATCGCCTGGGCGCGCTCCTCGTTCAGTTGTTCAATGGCATAGAGTGCCGCCTTGGCGTTCAGGGCGTCGAAGCAGGTCTCCAGCAGCAGCAGGTCGGCACCACCCGCCATCAGCGCCTTGGCCTGCTCGTAATAGGCCGCCACCATCTGGTCGAAGGCGGTGGTGCGGAAGCCGGGATCGCTCATGTCCGAAGCCAGCGACAGCGACCGTGACGTGGGACCCATTGAGCCCGCCACCCAGATGGGGCGCTGCGGCGTTGCAGTGGCCACTTCGCGGGCGATTTTGGCACCGGTGAACGCCATCTCGCGGGCCACCTCGTCGCAGCCATACTCATGCTGGCTGAGGCGGTTGGCCGAGAAGGTGTTCGTGGTGATCATGTCGGCTCCGGCATCGATATATGCCTGATGCACCGTCCTGACCACGTCGGGGGCCGTCAGGCAGAGCAGGTCGTTATTGCCCGTCAGCGACACTGGCCAGTGGGCAAAGCGTCCCTGATGATAGTGCGCCGGCGTCAGGCCCATCGACTGCAGTTTGGTGCCCATCGCCCCGTCAAGGATCACGATGCGTTGTCGTAGAATCGATTCCAAATTCATAATGTTTAGTTTCCAATAAGCCGCAAAATTGCGTGCAAAGTTACAAACTATTATTCATTTGGCCAAACTTTTTGTAAATTATGTATCGTTTGCCGCCCTAAAGTTGATACTCCGCCAGTGCTGCCAGTGTAGGGGCAGGCCCATTCTTGCGTCCCTGCGGTAGCAAGCGAGCGCAGCTCGGGAATGGGCCTGCCCTACATTGGCGGCCAACATCCGCGGCCAACGGATACTGGCGGCATCGCCTGGCACCTGACACTGACCCGTGTAAAAACCGTTAAGAACCGATGCCACAAAAAAACGTGTAAAAACCGTGTAGAATCGATGCCACAAAAAAACCGTGTAGAATCGATGCCACAAAAAAACCGTGTAGAACCGATGCCACAAAAAAACCGTGTACCACCGATGCGTTGTTGCGGATGGGCGCTGCGCCCAGGATGTTGTCCGTGTTCATTCGGTGGTTGGATAAGTTGTTCAGGTTGTGTGGGTTGTCTTAAAAAAAAGGCACACTCTTCCGATGTGGATTGTTTTTCCACTCCACCAGATACTTATCAATCTTTCTTTTAAGCAGTTCCATACCCAAAATCACATTTTCGGCTGCAAAGATAAGCAAAAAATCACATTTTCGGGCATAAAATCAGATAAAAAATCACATTTTCGGGCATATCATCAGGTTAATGCACAGACGCTCCCGTTTGTGCAACCGTTTTTCTTTACACGCACTTAAGACAGTGACCCGTGTAAAAACCGTGTAGAACCGATGCCACAAAAAAACCGTGTACCACCGATGCGTTGTTGCGGATGGGCGCTTGCGCCCAGGATGTTGTCCGTGTTCATTAGGTGGTTGGATAAGTTGTTCAGGTTGTGTGAGTTGTCTTAAAAATAAAAGGCACACTGGCCCTTGGGCCAACGGGCTGGCACAAAGGCTACGGGTAGGCGAGCGCAGCTCGGGAATGGGCCTGCCCCTACATTGGCGGCATCGCCGAGCATGGGGTGCTGAGTAATTCCCCGCCCCGCCCCGTATGTTATCACTTGTTAAATAATGTGCGGATTTGCGGCTGTTTGGATAATAATTTGTAACTTTGACGCCAAATACGCAAACATATTAAAACGAAACGACTATGAAGAGATTGCATTTTCCCCTCATTGCCCTTCTGCTGGCCACTGTGCTGAGCATCGTGGGAACCATGGAGGCCCTTGCAGGCCACGTGACTCCCGAGCAGGCCGAGCAGTCGGCCAGGGCATTCCTTGACAGCCGCCAGCGTGCAGGCCAGTCGGCGAGGCTGAAGATGGCGCGCCGCCAGCCGATGACGCAGGCCAGCGACAATGCCGCCTACTACGTGTTTAACGTCGGCGAGGATGCCGGCTTCGTCATGGTGAGCGGTGTCGACCGCACACCCGCCATCCTGGGCTATACCGACAGCGGCACGTTCGACGCCACCAAGCTGCCGGCCGACGTGCGTGCCTGGTTCGACGGCTATGCCGAGCAGCTGAGCTATCTGGAGCGGACTGAGGGCCGCTACGAGGCGCCCCGTGTGGCCAACAGCTGGGAGCCCGTGGGACCGCTGCTGATGACCAAATGGGACCAGAACTCGCCCTTCAACGACCAGTGCCCCATCGACCCGTCGACTGGCAATCGCAGTGCTGCCGGCTGTGCCGCCATTGCGATGGCCCAGGTGATGAACTATTATCAGTACCCATCGTGGACGGCGGCCACCATTCCCGCTTACACCACTAAGACGCAGAAAATTAGCATGCCAGCCGTCGACCCGACCTCCATCGACTGGGACGGGATGCGCTTCGTCTATGGCAACATGGCTAACGACAAGCAGAAGAATGCCGTGGCATGGCTGGTGCTGCTCTGCGGACAGTCGGTCGAAATGGACTACGGCAGCAAAGGTAGCGCTGCCGTCTCGCTGCTCGCCGTCAATGCGCTGCAGAACTACTTTGGCTACGACAAGACGGTGCGCAACATTAGGCGTAGCGATTTCACTGCCTCAGAGTGGGAGTCGCTGATCTACGCCGAGGTGGCTGCCGAGCGGCCCGTGTTCTACAGCGGCCAGTCGGTGGGCGGCGGACACGGTTTCGTCGTCGACGGCTACGACGGCGAAGGCCTGTTCCACATCAACTGGGGCTGGGGCGGCCACAACGACGGCTACTTCCGCCTGTCGGTGCTCAACCCCTACACCACGACGGAGGTGGGCGCCAGCTCGTCGACCGACGGCTTCAGCTTCCAGCAGGAAGCCATCGTGGGCATTCAGCACGGCACCGACGAGGTTGCCAACGAGCGGCTCACGGTCGGCAAGATCTCAGCATCGGGCGGGACGACATACACGCGGAGCGGCAACGGCAGCAACTTCACAAACGTCAAGGCGACTACCACCTGCTACAACATAGCGGGCATCACGTACACCTTCAATTTTGGCTTCGCGCTCTATGATGCCAGCGGCAAGATGGTCGGCGACGCCCCACTGTTTGTGTACAATTCCGTTGAAATGGACAACTATGCTATGTTCTCGGATTTGGAGACGACGCTCAACTTCGGCGCGGGGCTTGCCAACGGCGACTACTGGATAGTGCCCGTGTCGCGCACCGATGCTAATGGTGC
The DNA here is from genome assembly GCA_017417465.1 of Prevotella sp. Classification (GTDB taxonomy): domain Bacteria; phylum Bacteroidota; class Bacteroidia; order Bacteroidales; family Bacteroidaceae; genus Prevotella. The sequence goes on from JAFPZD010000025.1 coordinate 33,731, forward strand.
GTGGAACCCCTGCTACGGTGCCGACGTCTTCCGCCTGAAGGCCATCATCGACGGTGAGACGCTGACGCTCGAGGAGCCGTCGGTCAGCCTCACCGCCCAGCTGCGCACCACGGGTGCCTGCGAGGCTGGCAAGTCGCTGCCGCTGACGGCCACCGTGACGAACAACGGGTCGATGTTCAACGACGAGATCTACATCTTTGTCGACGGCCAAAAAGCGGGCGCACGCACACTCTCGCTCGAGGGTGGCGCGACGGCCGACTTCGAGATCGACTTCATTCCCCAGAGCGGAGGCTCGAAGCAGGTTATGCTGGCCTACATCAAGGACAATGAGTATGTGGCGTTCGCACAGACGACCGTCAGCGTGGCAGCAGCGGCGACCAACAGCCTGTCGACAGCCATCACCGTCGAGAACCTCTCCTCGGGCAAGCTTACCGTGGACAATGCCTCGGTCAAAATCGTCATCACCAACAACGGGCAGACAAAGTACGAGCAGGCCGTCGAGGCAGACCTCATGTATTATAATGAGGATGACGGCTACTATTACATTTTAGACTATTTGACGCAGGACATCAGCGTGAAGGCGGGCGGCGTGGCGGAGCCACGCTTCCAGTTCCTCAATGTACCGTCGGGCATCAAAGCCATGGTTGCCCTGCGCTATTTCTCAAATGGAAAAATGACATTTGCGCAGCCCTATGGTACACCGTTCGACGTCAGCTACACGCCTAAGGGCCTGATTCATGCAAAGTCGCTGACGCTCGAGGGCGCCGATGCCAACAACGTGCTGCAGGAGCCGACGGCCGTGATTACCGCCACCGTCACCAACCGAGGCGACGCCAATGCCTCGTACGTGCCCATCATCATCGAGCTCTTCAGGCGTAACGACAGCAATGGCAACTACTTCAAAGTGGATGAGGATCGGGGCGAACTGGACATTCCGCAAGGATCGAGCGCGTCGCTGCGGATAACGTTCGACGGTCTGGAGCGCGGAGCCCACTACAAGGCCAAGGTGGGTTGCGCAAGCTATTCCCGCGTCCCCTTTGTGAGCAACGATATGGAGCTGAACTTCAGCGTTGCACCGCCGGCCCCCGTCAGCGGAACACTGCACATTCCGCAAATCAACCATGTGACCGTCAGCGTCGCACGCGGCGACACACCACTTGCCGACGGCGACCAGGTAACGGCCGGTGACCAGCTGACCATCACTTACACGGCCGAAAGTCCTTACGTCATCAAGGGCAGCGGCAGCAACACGCTGGTGGAGACGGTGACGCTGACGAACGACGACTTCGTGTCGGAGGAATATACCGTCAAGGTGGTCGAAGTGGAACTCCCCGCCGGCAGCGCGCCGTTGATCTTCCCGGACATCAGGCACGTGGACATCACCGTTGCACGCGGCGGCACACCGCTTGCCGAGGGCGACCTGGTGGTGATTGGCGACCAGCTGACCGTCGGCTACGAGTCGGAACTGCCCTATATGATCAAGCGTAGCATCAGCAGCCATCTGGAGGAGACGGTGACGGTGGCCGCGGCTGACTTTCGGCCGTGGGGCGACACGGTGTTAGACACGCTGATTGACGGCGCGGCGCAGGGCTTTACCCAGGTGACACCCGAAGCACCTTATGGCGCCGACTGGATGGAGCCTGGCTGGCCTCGTCCGACAGGCTGGTTTGTCCACATGCCCATATGGGCCGAAGGCCCGGGCAGCCGCACCCTGAAGTATGTCTATCAGGGCACAGGGCCGACCACCATCAGTTACATGCATTCAATTGACGGTTACTTTTGGCAATATGGTGAGTTCAAAATGTATTGTAAGGTGAATGGTGAAGTCATTGAGTCCACAGTCCGTGAAAGTGTCAATGGGGCAACCATTCCGGGGATAACGCTGCTGAAAGACACCATCACATTCAACGCGACTGGCAACGATGTCATCGAGTGGGTGTGCGAAAAGATGTACTGGAGCAACTGGGCCGACGACAATGGCCGACCATACTTCATCGGGAACATTACGGTGATCGACAAGCAGGCGTATAGCGTCAAGGAGATAGAGCTGATGAAATTCGACACGAAGGTGCGCATTCCGCAATTCAACCAGGTGAACGTCAGCGTCTGGCGCGGCGACACGAAGCTTGCCGACGGCGACAAGGTGGCGATTGGCGACGAGGTGGTCGTAGACTACCGTGCCGCCCGTCCTTATCTGATCAAGGAGGCTGGCGGCGGCGAGATGTGGAAGACGGTGACGCTGAGCAAGGATGACTTCCGGCTGAATGGCGTCGAAGTGCTTGACACGCTGATCGACGGTGCTGAGCAGGGCTTTACGGAGGTGACGCCCGAGTCGCCTTATGGCACCGGGGTCGATGACGAGAATGAGGGATGGCAGTGCCAGTCAGGCTGGTTTGTCCACATGCCCACTTATAAACAAGGCACTGGCAGCCGTACGCTGAAGTATGTCTATAAGGGCACGGGTCCGACAATCATCAGTTATGTACACTCCATCGACGGCTACTTCGAACAGTGGGGTTGGTTCAAGATGTATTGCAAGGTGAACGGTCAGGTCATTGCGTCCACAGTACGTCAAAGCATCTATGGTGCAACCATTTCGTGGCAAACGCTGCTGAAAGACACCATCTCGTTCCAGGCCACGGGCAACGACGTCATCGAGTGGGTCTGCGAAAAAATGTTTAGGGGCACTTGGGCCGACGACGGTGGCCGCCAATACTTCGTCGGAAACATTACGGTGATCGACGAGCTGGCATATAGCCCCGAGAACGTGAAGCTGACCGAAGCGACTGCTAAGCTGCACATTCCGCAGGCCGACCACATGGCCGTCAGCGTCACACGCGACGGCATGACGCTCGACGATGGCGACGAGGTGAACATCGGCGACAAGCTCGAGGTTACCTACACGGCCGACGAGGGCTATCAGATAATGGGGCAGACGGGCCGTGAGCTGGTGGACAGCGTGACACTGAGCGCCGACGATTTCAAGTCGGTTGCCGACTGCCTGATTGACACGCTGATCAACGGTGCTGAGCAAGGCTATACGGAGGTGACGCCCGACAACCTGTATGGCGGAACGACCGAAGCTGAAGGCTGGCCACGCACCACGGGATGGTTCACCATCATGGCAGACCGAAGTCACACCACCGACGTCAAGACCTTAACGTACACCTATACTGAGACTGGGCCCACGACCATCAGCTTCGTGCAGAACCTGAGCAGTCCGTTTATACAGTATGGCAAGTTCATCCTGTACTGCAAGGTGAATGGCCATATCTCGGAATCGACCGTGCACGACTATACGGTAAATCCAATCGAAAGCTATGAAACGCTGTTGTTCGACACCATCTCATTTAATGCAACGGGCAACGACGTCATTGAGTGGGTCTGCGAAAAGAAAGGTATAGGCTCATGGACTGACGGTGGACGTCCGTACTACATCGGAGAAATCACTCATAATTCAGAGATGTTTACGATACCTGCCTACGAGGCCGAGCTGGCAACCCTGAGGGGTGACGTGAATCTCGACGGACAGGTCGGCATCGGCGACATCGTGAGCATCACCAATGTCATGGCCGGCATCTTCCCAGAGGATATGGACGAGGAGGCCATCGCAGCGCTCAAGGTTCGTGCCGACGTCAACGGCGACGGCGAAGTGGGCATCGGCGACATCGTCACCATCACGAACATCATGGCAGGAGGACAGGAGTGAATTGAGAATTGAAAATTAGGAATTGAGAATTGGGCTAACGCCGTCCCCTTCGTGAATTGAGAATTGAAAATTAGGAATTGAGAATTGGGCTAACGCCATACCTTCTGTAGACAGGGACGGCGTTAGCCCA
>JAFPZD010000211.1 GCA_017417465.1 Prevotella sp.
AGCTGTCATTCGAAATTGCTGCCCAGATGGCTTACAAGGCAGTCTGCGCTCAGGCTAAGCCCGTACTGATGGAGCCCATCATGAAGCTCGAGGTGGTAACACCTGAGGAGAACATGGGTGATGTCATCGGTGACCTGAACAAGCGTCGTGGCCAGGTAGAAGGTATGGAAGAGGCTCGCAGCGGTGCCCGTGTCGTTAAGGCCCAGGTTCCCCTGTCTGAGATGTTCGGTTATGTAACTGCCCTGCGTACCATCACTTCCGGTCGTGCCACCAGCTCGATGGAGTACGACCATCACGCTCCGCTGTCTTCAGCATTGGCTAAGGCCGTGCTCGAGGAGGTGAAGGGACGTGCCGACCTGGTATAATGCCAAAGTGACTATAGTTACTATAGATAAGAATAACCCCTGCATAGCCTCAGTGCTTTGCAGGGGTTGTTGTTTTTTTAAATGCTTCTGTCTGGGCTTACTTCAGCCGGAAGGTGGCGAAGAGGGGGAAGTGGTCGCCCAGCGGCTCTTCGTGGTCCTTGACGTAGCCTGACGGCTTAAAGTAGTCGCGGCTGACGTCTGCGTTGTCGTAGGTACAGCTGAGTAGTTCCACGCTGTGGCCACCCACGGGGTTGATATATAGTATTTTGTCGGGCATCTCGCCGCGCATGGTCCATCCCAGCCAGTCGCCGTCGTCAGGGATGGCCACGTCATCCTCCAGCTTGGGATATACGCCGCCACGGCACTTCTCTATCCATGCGTCGCCGCAGGTGGCTCGGCCCGAAGCATTGATGACATCGATGAAGTTGGCCTTCATGTCATCGCGGCAGTAGTAGGTATTGAAGTCACCGATGACGAGCACGGGGCGTGTGTCGAGCTTCGAGAAGATGTGCTCCCTGAGCTGTATCCACTGCTTCAGACGGCATGCGCGGTCTTCATCGTCGCTGCTGCCCACCTCGTCCCAGCGCTCGCTGGCCTCCATGTGCATGTTGTAGACCACCAGCTGGTAGCCCTCCCTCGTGGTAATCTCATAGCGGCGGAAGCCCTTGGTGGCGGCCTCGTCGAGACAGTGGTCGGCATAGCCGTAGCGGTCGTTCCAGCGTATGCTGTCGGTGCGCACGGTGGTGAGGTGACTGCGCCACCATGCCTTGCAGCCGTCGGTATGGAAGACGGCTACGTGTACATGGTCGTTGAACAGGTTGTCGATGGTCATGCCTCCTGCCCAGTTGTCGTGGTCGTAGTTGGCTATGAGGTGGCGTCCCAGTTCGGGGTCGAAGTTGAAGTTCTCCTGCACACCGATAAAGTCGAAGGCCTTGTCGGCCAGGTAGCGGCTGATGACAGGTGTGAACTCCGTGCCGGGGCCGTCGTCGTTGATGTGAGGCATGGCGGGCAGACCGTCTACGTTGAGCGTGCAGACGCTGAACAGCGAGGCATCGATGGTGCCCGGCGTGCGGAAGTTCTGGTCGATGAGGGCCTCGACGAGCTCTAAGCCGCTGGCCTCATAGAGGGTGCTGCTGAGGTAGCCCGGCGTCTTGTCCATGCCGGCATAGTCCATCATAATGATGCCCGTTGAGGCGTTATGCAGCGGGTTCTTCAGATAGTCGATGACGAGCCGGTTGGTGCGCTCGGCATTCTTGCGATAGTGGTCGGAGCTACACATTCCTACATAGCCTGCCGAGTAGTTGAACACCCAGGCAGGGTTTGCCGATGTCAGGTCGCGGGCAGCCGTAGCGTCGAGCATCTTGCGGATGTCCTCGTCCTTGCCGGTTAGGTCGGAGCCGACATCGTAGTAGTCCTGTGTCCAGAGGGGTGTCTGCAGGCCATTGACGCCCCTGATAGTGCCGTTCTGCTGACGGTCGAAGAGCTTGTTGCTGCTCCAGCTCCTAAGGAATCCGCCAGCGGTCAAGCCGTTGCAGGCATCGCGCAAGAGTAGTAGCACACGGCCGCGCATCTCACCGACGTTGATGGTGGGCTTGAAGTCGGCAAAGAGTCCGCTTAGCTCGCTGCTGTTCGTCAGGGCGGCGAACTCCTCAGCCCAAGCGTTCATGTCGTGGGTGTCCGTCACATTGGTGGTCACGATGCAGAACTCGGTGGGGTTCTGCGCTAAGAATGTCTTCAGCTTCAGAAAGAAATCCTTTACCAGCAGGCTGGTTTGTATGATACCGTGACAGCAGCGCAGGTCATAGCCCATCGTGGCAGCGTTATATACGCGCTCCGGACGCAGGTCGAACACACGCACACCCACCTTCAGCTGTTCGTCGATGGTCAGGTCCTGGGTCTTGGCGGTGCTTTCCGATATCAGCTGTGCCAGATGCCAGCCCTCAGCGGTACAGGCATCGTGGGTGCCGGGCAGCGAGAGGTCGGCCACAAGCCGGCTGTCGGCCAACGGAGCCATCCAGCGGCTATGGTCCACGGTGGGTTTATAGCCGTTGGCACCGGTACCTCCGGAATTACCACTTTGCATCTTTTTCATCTCAACGTCAACGGCACTCAGTATGTCCTCCGTCTTCGTCAGCTCATAGGCTATACCGCCATCCTGTCCCTTGACTTTTCCGTCAGCATAAGTCAGTTCCCAATTGCTCGGAGCATCGTCAGTATAGGGCTGGGATAGCGTTACCTTGACATTGCCGCTGTTTTCGGTATAGGCAAACTCACCGACATCGTGTATGCCGAAGATGTCGCCGTAACTCTTTACTATACCAGCGCCTTCCTTCATGAAGAACTTCTGCCACTTGCCAGTGCCATCCTCCCTGAACTGATAAGCCTGTAGCACTCTGTCGTAGGCGATTTCCTCGCCGTCGGTATCGCCCGTCACCGTACCAGCGACATCGTAGGCGGAAAACCACCAACCGGCCAACTGGTTTGTATCCACGGGTGTCACTTTGTCATTACTGTCACTGCACGAGGTGAGCGCAGTCATTGTGCCGCAGAGTGTCAGGATGGCGGCCAGCATCCATAAGAATTGCTTTCTCATTGTATTCTTACCTTATATTAATATATTACCACTGTCCAAAGGCGACGGACAGCATCCAGAAGACGCAGGTCTTGAGATGGTCGGCAAAAACCCGGTCGGGCTCCTTCAGCGTGGCCATGTCGGGGAAGGCTTCCACTACGGCCTCTGAGTTGGCATAGCTCACATAGGTGTCGCCCTTGTCGTGATAGAGGTGTATGGGGTGTGTGGGGGTCCAGCCTTTGGTAAGGTCGTTTCTTTCAAAGCACTGGAAGAGTGCCTTACACTTTTCTGAGCTCATGTCACATACCTCAGGGTTCAGAATGTCGGTCATGTAAATCTGCTCGCCAGGCTTGATGCCCGTTTCTCCCGTGTGTGGGAACATCTGGAAGATGACGCTGTTGATGGTGTTCGCGGAAAACTCCTTGCTGCTAATCATCAGGTCAATGTCGCTCTTGTGCTGCAGATAGGTCTCGCTGTAGAAGTCGTCCTCCTTCCACTTGCCCAGAATGTCGGGATAGGCGGCAAACATGGCCTTCAGCGTGAGGGGCATCACGACGGGGTAGTCGAGCACCTTTTGCTCGAAGTATTTCTCGAAGGTGATGCGTGGGCTGTAAGGACCGACAGCGCAGTAGCTGTACTGAAAGCGCCAGCGTTCGGCAAAGTCGCCGTGGGTGTCTATCCACTTTTGCGTGGCCAGCATGTTGGCGCCGCCCTGCGAGTCGCCTATCAAATAGAATTTCCAGTCGGGATGGAGCGGGAAGCCGCACCTGTCGGCAAACACCTTGTAGCCGGCCTTCAGCGCATCAATGCAGTGCCGAGCGCAGAGGTCGTGGTTGATATATGGATGTACGCGGTCCTTAGAGGCACCGAAGCCTTGGTAGTCGGGCAGGATGAGTACGCGGTCGCCCTGCAGCAGCAGCGTCTCAATCGAGCCATCCTTGGTAGGTGCTTGCAGGTCGTCGGCAATGGTTGAGCGCCCACAGAGCACGAGGTCGCATGGCCGGAACTCGAAGTAGTGGTTGCCGGCTCCCATCATTACGCCCCAGCAGACACGCGAGGAGAGGGTAACGGGGTTGCCCTGCTCGTCAACGCTCTCGTAGGTATAGTCGACATAGCGGAAGCCGGAGGGAATCCATGCCACCTTGGGGTCGTAGGTCGAGCGTGTCATGCCGGCACTGCGGGCCGAGCGCTTCGTGAGGTCGAGTGGCTTTTCTGCCTCATTCCTCATCTTTTCAAGTTCTGCCGCTATGTCATGGTCTAACGTCATGGCACTGTACACGTTAGAAAGGATGTCGAATTTCCACATGGCTGTGTCCCTAATAATCTCGTACTTTACACCGGCCAGGTCGGGTGCAAGCAGCGCGTCATAGTCGCCATTGGCACCACTGAGGTCGGCATCATTTTCAGCGAGCCATACTTCCCGACTATAGAGCGTGAGTATCTTCTCCATCTGTGCGGTGGCGGGAGTCAGCTCGTAGGCAGTGCCGTCGTCGGTGCCGCTGATGATGCCGTTCTGGTATTTGAGCTGCCAGCTGTTGGGCAGACCGGGCAATGCTGAAGCTGTCTGCATCTGCATGGTAATGGCACCATCGGCTGTCGATGTGTAGTGCAGAATGTCAGGCATCTCGTTCAACACTTTACCGTCCTCGTCATAGGTAGTGATTGCGCCGTAGGCTTTCACGATGCCACCGTCCTTGTCGAGGAGGAGTTTCATCCATTCGGCCTTGCCGTCCGCACCGAACCGACAGACCAGAAGCTTTTTCGCGTAAGTCTTTGTCGTGCCTCCATCGACGGTGACGGTACCCCCTACATCGTGCTGGCTCCACCAGCAGCCATTGAGCTGGGTGGCCAGCGGATTGTTGTCCGTTTCTGGAGTATTTTCGTTGCTGCTGCACGCGGTGAGCGCAGAACAGAGGCCACATAGTGTCAGAATGGTGACCGTCATCCAAAAGAATGTCCTTTTCATAACCTTATTATTTGTACCTCACACCATGGTTACGTTTTTAATCAAGTATGAAACCTATCTCAGCGACCGACATGACATCAGCGCCATGGTTGGTTTGGATTTCCAGGCGGAAGTACTTATAGATGTCACGCATCTCAGGGTTAATGGAGTACGTATATTCCTTGCAGTTGATGTCGGCCAATTTGTAGGTGCCATCGGTCCAGCATAAAAGTGTCCATTTTTCTTCGGAGAGGTCACCCTTGGCATAGAGATACCATTTACCGGGGTTGCGCCCCTTATATTTTGCGGCATCGTTAGCCATCACCATCTTGACGGCTTTGGGATTAATAAGCTCCTTTGCCTGGAACTCCACGACCCAGGCCCCGTTTTGCTTTTGGCTTGTATGCGTACACCACTTCGTAGCGGTGTTGTTGTCGAAGGCACTTTCATATCCCTCGCTGCCGCGAACACCGGTGCTGCCATTCGTGGCAGCCAGTGGACATTTGATGGCACTGTCGTCGAGCCAGTCGATTTTCACCAAGTAGGGCAACGGGAACTCGTCCTCTTCCGCGCCATAGATGGCTCCGGACTCGTAATATATGTATCCATAAAACCGCTTGAACCAGGTAGAGTGCTCCTCTTTGATCCAATAGGCCTGCCCCTTCTCCAGTTTGCCGCAGGCGGCACGGTTGAAGCAGTCGGCATAGAAGTCCCAGGATGAGGAAAGGAGTGTAGAAATAGCCTTTGCCTGCCCCACATTGGGAACGTAGGCTCCGGTTGAGACATAGGAGGGTCGATAGTATTGGTATCTGGTGATGGCACAGAATAGGGGTTTCACACCTTTGGATGCCTGACGTACGCAGACAAAATTGAGCGTTTGGTTATAGTTTGGGTCTCGACTAAAGTCAAATATATGGCTAATGATATCACCCTCATGGAATAATACGGGTTCATCCTCGTCATTGGTGGGCCAGGCATCGTTGGCCAGAAAGGTAATCTTGTTGAAGTGCCTGAGGTTGGTGTCGGCACTGGCCGTCACCTCTGCCACACTGGCTCCGTTGCTTGGGGTGAAGTAGATTGTGCCCTGCGAATTGCCTTCCCTATCGGTAAGCGGACAGGTCAGCGAACCATTGGCAGGCATGTCTGCCAGCGGCTCCACGTCGGGTGCGAGCCACAGGTTGAACAGTGTCTGGGCCTGCGCTAGGTTGTCGACACCGATATACAGATGTTCCGGCTCTGCCTCGTCGAGAATCACGCCGTAGTACCGGGTCATCATGTCGCCTACGGAGTCCACCTCGATGATGGCGTTCTGGAAGAAGTCCAAGTCATCGAAGGTGATGACTTCAGCGGTCGGGTTGTCGCCGTTGTCGCCGTTGCCGTTATTGCTGTTCTTGTCATCGTCGGTACAGGCGGTGAACATCGTGGTGGCAGCAATGGCTATGCCGAGGAGCAATAAGCGTGAATGTCTGAATATGTGTTTCATCTTGTTTGCTTTCAATGTCAGTTACTTATTAATAATTATTGCATACATTGAGAATGTCAAGTGTCTTGGCCAGTGTGATGCCAGCGCTGGGGTTGTACACATTAATAGTCTTGTCATGCACTTTTCCTATCGGTCTCTTGTTCTGGCCATCCTCAGCATATTTCTTCAGGGCAGGATAGTAGGTCTCTCTTAACTGCTTATGTGTGATGAGTTCTATCTGGGGTATGTAGTGCTTGACGAACACGACGCCGTTAGGACGCTCTTTGCACTTGAACGACACGGTGACATTGACCACGAAGTCGGGAATCACCGGCGAATAGACGGTAGTGTTTTTATCCTCCGTACCGTAGGGCACGAACACCTGGGGGTCGAGGATGTATTGTCTGTCGAGTATGGTAGAAAATTGTCCATACAGCGGCACCTGGATTTCCTCTTTGGATGTTGTCTGGAACTTGAGTGAAACGCTGTCAGGGACGAAATTGGCTATCTGGTCGTTCTTGATGGCGGCAGCCTTCGACATCCTAAACAGATGGATAGGTGACTTAGGGGTGAGGTCATAGCTCGTATTATTGCCAGGCAATAGCGAGAAGGTGGGCCGGGGCTTGAGCTTCAGCATATTGCGATAGGAGTCGGAATTGCCGACAGTACGGCTTGTGTTGACACCGTATGTCACCATGACGAAGACGCTGTCGATTTCCGTGTAAAGGTCGGTATTGAGGCACACCTCGACGGTGCGCGGGTCAACGAAGGCGACCAGACGCACACTATCCTTGCGCCAAGAGGGTGCGGTGTAGTTGTCGCCGTTTTTAACAAGGTGGATGTTTGTGCTGGTGCTCAGCAGGTCCTCTTGGGAGACATAGACGACAGGGTCTTTGGCCAGTCCGAAGCATCCTGTTCCTACATACATCTTCTTCTCGGGCTCGGTGCCGTCGGGTGCCGTCTTATTAGGATTCGACTCCGCCAACAGCGCCGGGGTGATGAACACGCCTCGGTCGTTGACGGACTTCCAGCTTTTGATGACTCCGTTCAGGTTCACCTTGGCATCGAACGTCAGGTCGATGCTGCCGCGTGTCTCCTGCTCGGTGCTGGTCTTTTCGCCATAATAGTCGTCACTGGTGTTCAGCGCCGTGCTGACACCCTGTATCACCGACGAGATGACAGCCCCCGACCACATGAGTCCTTTGGCTGCCTTCGTCGGGTTGTTGACCGAGGCCAGCGCAGCCCATGCTCCGCCGAGGTTCATGACAGTACCGCTCAGTACGTTTGAGAAGCAGTCGAAGAACGACGTACATTTCGAGAGCGATGCGTTGCCGGTGGTCTCTTCTCGCGTCGCTGGCATTTCGAAAGCGCCATTCAGCCCGCCGGAAATCGCGCCCGTGAGGAACATGTCGCTCTCTGCGCGTGACCACGGACGGATGCTCATCAGCGTCCAGTTGCTTTCGGTATGGTCAGTCCACTTGACCGAGGGTGGCATATAGCCGGAGAGGTCGATGTCGGTGCAATGCCATCCGGCTGTGACAGCCTTCACCGACGTTGCCGTGGTGTATGCCGACACGAGCGTCTCGAAGGGGTGGTAGGTCGAGGTGCCGGTGGTCAGTGTTACGCCGGTGTCAAAGGTTGAAGGGTTGTTGTAGTCGTGACAGACGGGTATGGCGTACTCCATGCTGTTGTAGAGCGGATAGCGGGGGGTGCCGGGCGAACTCGGTGCCTGGAGCATAAAGCCGGCCTCGTTGCCATAGCCGGCTGTGGCTGGGTCCTTGATATAGTTGAACACGCGTAAGGTGCCTGTATAGCGGTTGTAGAGTCCAAATATGCGGCAGTCTTCGTTGTGGGGGTTGTTGAGTTCGCAGAATGCCATCTCCCAGCCTTCTTTCTTATGTATGTCGAAGCGCACGGCATGGCCGATGTCCATATAGGCTGAGCCGTTCCAGGGCGTGTACTGTTCTTCTGCGATGTTGCTGAGTCTGACGGTTTCGATGTTTTCCCAGTTGGTAAGGAAAGAGTTTGGCTGTTCTCCCTCGTTGGAACCGCCACGGATTTCATCTTCCATATTGGCGATATAGTTCTTCCAACCGGCATCGGCCGTCTGCAGCACGTAGCTGTCGGTGCCGTCGGTGCCATGAATGCCGTCAATGCCGTATTTCACGGTCCACACCTTCGGATTGCTCTCGTCGCCGTCGCCGTCGCGGGTGATGGTGATGATGCTGTCTTTGCCTACGGTGTAGGTGAACCGGCCGTTGGTGATGTCGCTTTCACCGCCAAACAGGCTGACGGGTTCGCCGGCCCGGTTGCACAGGAATCTGCTGCACGTGCCGGTGCCGTCCTCTTTGAAGGTCAGTGCTTGGAAGGCTCCTACGTAATAGTGCTTATTGCCATTATCTGTTACGAGAGTACCTTTCTTTGCGTAGTGGTCGAACCAGGTGTTCACCAGGTCAGCCGGTAGTCCGGCGACCGGACTATTCGCTTCGATGTCTTTATCGCTACATGCGGTCAGCGCTGTAGTGAGGCCGCAAGTGGTCAGGATGGCGGCCAGCATCCAAAGATTATACTTTTTCATTTTAGTTGACGATTACTATATATAATAATGTGAAATGGCGAGCTTATTTTTCTATGAGCAGCACGGTATTGATGTCGTCAATCCTGCTCTCCCTATACGGCACGTTCATCTGGTTTTTGTCAGAGAGCATGCTCTTTAGTCCCGGGGAAATCTGTGTGTCGAACACGGTTCCGGCGAGCGACTCGATGAAACTGGTGGTAATGTCATGCTGGCCGACAGCTTGTGACCGGTCGTGCAGCAGCAGCTGCAAGTCGGTTCTCAGCTTTTCTACCAGTGTTGCCGACTCCGGGTGTTGCCACTCGTTGCCCTCGTTGTGAATCATAAACATCGTACACAGGTCGTCGCCGAGGTATTCGCTGATAAGCATCGTCAGCTCATGCGCATTTTCCGGGAGGAAATCTTTATTCAAACCCAGCAGGGTCAAATAGCCCTTTTGCTGGTATGACTTAATGTCGTCCCAAGCATAGTCGATGTGCCACTCCAGTCCGCCGCTGATGTTGTCGTAGAGACGCTTGTAGCATGTTCCCTGCACGTCAGCCAGCTGGGGTATCGACTTGATATATTCGGTGGCTATCTCCCAACGGGTGTAGTCGTCCGAGACCCTGATGACGCGCCAGGGGTTGGGGTAGGACACGGTTGACCCCGTAGCCACGTCGACGATACTGTCAGTCTTCACTTTCAGGGCATCCCAGTATTTGTAGGCGGCAATGTCCTGCAGGTGGGTATGTCCGGTGAAGGCCAGGTGTACGCCGTGCTTACCCATCTTTTCACTGATGCTCTCATAGTCCGGTATAATGTATTCGCTCTGTATGGAGCCCTGGGCATCGTGGTGCTGCACGATGTTGTGGTGCTCCACCAGCACTACCTGCTTGCCCAGTGCGCGTGCCTTGTCGGCCTCGTCGAGCGCCCAGGTCAGCGTAGCCGGGCGTATGCGTCCTGCCGTCTGGTTATAGTCTTTCTCGTCGCCCTTCTCCTTATATAGGTTCTCCTCATACAGATTGGTGTCGAGGCACAGCAGCACCAGTCCCTCCAGGGGTTCGCAGACGAACGACAGCGAGGCAGGGTCGGTGGCGTATGCCTGGTTATAGCCGAAGTCGGCATAAATCTGCTTGAACTGTTCTGGCGAGGTGCGCTCTGCCGAGCGTTTCTCGTCGCCGTTGAAGTAATAGCCCTCCGGATTGTCGATGTCGTGATTGCCAGGCACCAGTATCACCGGTATTCCTGCTGTGCGCAGACGGGTGAGGATGCTCGCCACCAGCTGGTGGCTCACCAGTTCGCCGTCTTTGGTCAGGTCGCCAGGTATGATGATGAGGTCAGGCTTGCGCTTTATGGCTTCGTCGACAAGTGATTCCAGCACATTGGCACTGTATTCCAGCAGCTTGGGGTCAAAATTCAGATAGCTGCTGTAGGCCGACCCCTCGCGTTCGAGCAGCTGCGGCGACATCACGTGGATGTCGCTCATCAGGAAGATGGTTTTGTAGCCCGTATTGGCATTCCCGCCATCATCGGATATCAGCTTGTCCTGAACTTCATCCTTGCTGTCGCTGCACGAGGTGAGCGTAGTGGTGAGGCCGCAGAGTGTCAGAATGGCGGCCAGCATCCATAGATTTAACTTTCTCATAGTTTCATTTATTTAATATTATAATGTTCAATGTTCACCGTAGATAATAAACTCGCTGGGGTTAGCCGTCGTGAGGTTGCCGAAGTGGTTGGCATTGACTATCCGGGCGTGCGAGGCGATGGTGTGCTGGGCCAGATAGAGGAACAGGTCGTGGTAGTTGGTGGCAGGATTGTCGTTGAGGCAGTTGTAGAAGTTCAGCGAGAATCGGTCGCAGAGGTATGCCCCCTGCGTCGAACTCCAGTTGTCGCCCCACGACTGTTCGTAGCTGTTGGCACCGCAGATGCCCAAGGCACCACGAATGCCGTCCAGTGCGCTGATGACGCTCTCGCCGTAGCACGGCTCTGCCACCACGAGCAGTTTGCGGCAGGTGGGTGCGTCGCTGCTGAGCATGGTCTGGGCGGTGGTTTGCATCAGCGAGGTGGTGAAGCCGTTGAAGAAGGCATCTTTGCGCCACTCAAAGGTATGGGTGCCACCGTGTCCGCTCCAGAACAGCAGCACGTTCTGTCCGGCATTGCGAGGCAGCACCGTGGGTGTGCGGCTGGTCTGGACGCCCAGGAGTATGTTACTGATGTCCTGGGCGCTAAGGTCGGCATTGTCGTAGTCGATGACGGCTGCGGGCAGTCCTTCGGTGCCGCCCATCAGGTCGGGTCCGTTGTCGTCGGCACGAATGATGTATTTATTGTCGGTGGCGGTGGCTTTGTCGACGACGAGGATAATGTGGTCGTCAGGGAATCCGCCCTTGCGCAATAGCTGGTACATCATCATCACGTCGCCCATGTGGCGCACGTTCTTCGGCTCATAGCTGCCCTGCACGAGCACGGCATACTGGTCGGAGAGCGCGGGGTAGGTGATGTCAGCGCCCTGGCCCGACTGGCTGGCGAAGTCGGCCTCGGCCTGTTCCTGGTTGTAGAGGTATTTCCACGCCTGCAGATTGTTGGTGAGTCGCTGGCTGCCGCTATCGTCGAAGAAGCCCAGCGAGACGTAGTTGCCGCCCTGCGTATTATCATACTTGCGAATCTGCCATTGCATGTAGGTGGTGTGCGACGAGGTGGCATACGTCTCCGCGTCGAAGGCAATGTCGCCAGCGGCTCCACGGAAGGCAGGCAGGCGGCCGTCCTCCATGCTCTTGAGGTAGCTGGCCATCTCGATGTCGTCCCACACGGCAGGGTCCAGATTGCCGCCGTTGCCCTTGGTAATGGCGACGATGGCATCGTTGATGCTGCCCACCGTGGGATAGTGCGCCTGGTAGCAGGCGGCAAAGGCGGCCAGCAGCAGTCCGTCGTAGAGCTTACTCTCGGCAAAGGTGGGGCGATAGGTAAAGCGCCGTCTGTAGCTCTCCTCGAAGCCCGTGGTGGGGTCGGAGTAGGGTGAGAAGCCGATGAGGTTGTTTAGCACATATTTTTCGTTGTCATTAAAGGCAAGGAGTTCCTGTTGGCTGATGTTAGGAACGGCGAAAAAGGTGTTCGTGGCAATGAGTGCGGTCTGATAATAGCTATCGTAGGCATCAAAGAAGTCTGGGTTGTCTATGTCAAGCGATTCGGCTACCCGCTGGCGGAGTAGCACCATTAAATCGTGTAGCTGCTGAAGACTCTCCACCACACAGAACATAGCGCCTCCTGAATATTGGAAGAAACCTCGGTCTTGGATGATTTTTACCATCTCCGAGGCCAGTTCGTCGTTGCTCCGATACTGCGTGTTGCCCAGCAGATTGATGCCATAGTTTTCGGCGAAGAAGGGTGCCCAGTATTCGAAAGTCTGCCCATAGGTGCTGGCAGGCGAGAAGAGGTAGCACGATTTGTTTTCGATAGAGGGCAAGATGTCATCCCAGGTATGACTGAAGGTGGCAAACGAACTCATGATGGTTTCTGCAAACGTGGCATCGTTCTCGGTGAGTGCCCACAGGAAGGGGGCGTCAGCCTCGTAGCTTTTCGCTTTCTTCACAGCATATCGGCGCTGAATCTCCTCACTGGTGGCGGTGGGCACGATGAGCGGCTTCTGGGCATCCTTGCAGGCTGGGGCGAAGACATCCACGGCATCATTGCCGAAGGGTCCGACGATGGCTGTGATGTCGTCGCGCCCTGCCAATGTCTTGCTCAGGGCGGCGAGGTCTTCCGTATCCTCGTCGTACCACTCTATCTTCAGGCTGATGGCCAGCGTGTTCTGGCGCTGGGCTTCGGTCAGGTTCTCTGTAAACCAGGCCGCAATGCGCTCCATTTGTGCCTTCGAGTCGTTGTCGCTCAGGGGAGCCACCACGGCCACGGTCTTCTCCACCCAGTGGCGGGCAGGCACTATCTCCGTGACGGTGTCGCCGTCCTTACAGCCGGAGAACAGTGTCAAGAGGAAAAGAACTATAGCGGTAGTCCACTTATAACTTCTTGCTTTTACTTTATTACTTTCCATATTCTTCTTCCTTTTTAATGGCTTCTTCATGAATCTGCTTGAGCAGTTCTTCGTCCGGCTCCCCAATTGTCTCGGAGGGTACAATCCAGTAGGGGTGTGCATTAATATCCACGTAGGTGTAGCCAGCGGCCAGCCCCAGCGTCAGGTGCTTGTCCATACCCTCGCCAGTAAACCATTTGCGGATGCTCTCTCCGATGACCAAGTCAATGCGCTTTACCGCCGAGTACTGGCAGTTGGCAGCAGTATTCTTGACATCGATGCCCATGACGATGAATTGGTTCAGCACAGCCGACAAACGCATGAACACAGCGCTTGCACCACCACAGACGGGTATAATGGCAGAAGAATTACCCAACTCATCATCGCTCAGTTTGCCATACTCGCGCATCATTTTCATTGCCAGCGTGTCGGCAATGCTGTATCCCTCGCCGGCGTGCTGGCCGATGTACATGGTGGTGAGGCGTTTCTCCTTGTTCGTGGCCACCCATTCGGTGGCAAAGCCGTCCTTGAAGCCCTGCATGGCCTCGCCGACATATTCATCCTCGGGGTTGGCACCCACCAGCATGGCCTTCGGCTGGAAGAAGGGCGCTATGGCACCCGCCTCGTACATGGCACCGTAGTAGGGCATGTAGAACGTGGAGCCCTTGCCGTCGAGCGGCGTGGTGGTCTCGAAGTAGAGCAGGTCGGCACGTGGGTTGCCCTCCAGCCGCTTGTTGTTCTGGCGCAGCCATGCGTCATAGTCCGAGCTGGCCACGATGAGCAGGCGGCGGATGGTGTCGCCCGGTGTCTCCAGCTGCCGGAAGATGTCCTCCAGGTAGGCCAGTCCCTCTACTTTCGTGGCCGGCGACAGATGGAGGGTGCGCAGCTCATGCTGGCTTGCGGCATCCTCAACGCTTGCGTATATCTGGTCGTTATACGACCGGTCGCCCAGGGCATCGGGGCTGTAGACCACCGTCACCAGCGGGCTGGTGCTGGATGCGTCGGTAGGGTCGGGTACGTAAATCGTATCATCGCCTTTTGTGCACGAAGTCAGCACACTTACACTGCCCACCAAAAGCAGCAGGGAGACGGATAGCATCGCAGCACGGCTGACACCCTGCTGCACGGCGCGGTCGATGAGCGTCTGGTTGCGACGCACCTCGCGCACGATGACGTCGTTCTTCTCCTTCAGTTCTTCGTTCTTGTGAATCAGGCGCACCACCAGTGCACCCACCACTAACGCCATCACCACCAGGGCAACGGCCATCAGAACGATTAATGTTGTTGTTTCCACCATAGTTTATTTTGTTCTCTTGATTTTTTCTATTTCTCTTTACTCTTTTAGAGAAATTCGTTGGCAAAATTACAAATAAAAGTCCGTACTCACCAGAGTACAGACAAATGGTCGGATGGTTTCAGACAAATAATCGGGTGGTTTCAGCGATAATTCGACGAAAACGACAATCCGTCGGATATAAAACGGCGGATTGTCAAAGTGGAAAAGCTATCCTTTCGTCTGCTTGTAGGCGGTGGGTGTCATGCCGTACTTGGCGCGGAAGTTACGGGTGAAGGTGTCGGCACTGGTGAAGCCGCTGGCCAGACAGACCTGCTCAATGGTGAGGTCGGGCTGGTCGTTCATCAATCGGATGGCATAGTCGAGGCGCAGTTCGCGGACGTAGGCCGGCAGGGACACATTGTCACTGCCCTGCGCGAAGGCGGCACCGATGCGCTCCTTCGAGAGACCAGTGCGGTCAATCAACGACTGTCGGCCGAAGTCGGGTTGGAGGAAGAGTTGCTCGTTCTCTATCAGGTCACGTAGGCAGAGGAAGAGTTGCTCGTCGGAGAGTTCGGTGAAATCAGAGATGGCTAATTCAGGTTTAGCCGAGTGAACTGACGGTTCAGCTGAAACGCTCAATTCACGGTATTTCTCCTTATATTTCACTGCCTCGGTGATTTGTTGGGCAAGGATGCGGTTCTTCTCCCGGGTGGCGCGCCACTGGCGGAAGGCATACAGGGCAAAGACAAACATCAGGAGGGCGAGGCTGCCAGTAGCAATGCTGATGGTATTGGCGATGCGCTTGCCGGCTCGCTGCTGGTCTATCTCGCGTTGCTGTTCCTGGGCGTGGTAGCGGGCGGCAAAGAGGTGGGCCTTACCCTTGAGAAGCGAATCGTTCAATTGTTGGCTGAGGTCGGCATAGCGTCGCCAATAACCGTTGGCGGCGACGGAATGCCCCTGTGACTCAGCAACTTCGGCTCTGCCACGCAAAATATCGGCGTAGTTGGCGTTCAGTGTGTCATCGGCCATCGCCTGCTCCACCTCGTCATAGATGTCCATCATACGGTCGTAGCGTCCAAGACACTGCAGTATCGGTGTCGTCACATAGCGTCCATGCAGGGTCTGGCTCGCATCCGTCTGTTCGTAGAGGTCGAGATAGTGAATGGCCTGCTGGGGCTGATGTTGCGATGCTGCTGCCAAGGCGAGGAATGAGTATGCCCGACTGCGGTAGAAGTCGATGTAGCGCGGACGTTCCTCAACGGTGATACCACTGTAGCCGTTACTCTGGTCATAGTAATCGGCA
>JAFPZD010000212.1 GCA_017417465.1 Prevotella sp.
AAAGGATTGTTCTCGTTGGCCATCTGCCACACCAGGTCGGTCTTGTCCACGTAGACATAGCCCTCGCTAATGAGCCGCGAGAACGTCTGTATTCCTACGGGGTATTTGCGTCGTTTCTGCACCATAGTTGCCATACACTTCTAATAACTGCTGCAAAATTACGAAAAAAAGCACAAACGGCCAAACAATTTCCAAGCTAATATCCTTGAACCAGAGAAAATGACACAAAAAAAGGAGTACCGCTGTACTCCAACCTTTGTTAACCTTAAATCTAATACTATGAAAAACACACTGCAAAGGTATGCATTTTTATTCGACCCTGCAAGAAAAAGGGCAAAAAACTTTCATTCTCTAACAATAATTAACCAAAAACTTCTATTTTCTGACCATCGCAGGCCAATTTTATGTCAATTGGAAGTTTTTCGTTCGCTTCGTCTGTCAGTCCGATATCATGGCAGAGATGCGTTATCAGCGTCTGCCGCGCCCCCACCCTACGCGCAAACGCAACGGCCTCATCGACCAACTGGTGCGAATGATGGGGCTTATCGAAGCGCAAAGCATTGACACAAAGCACCTCGACACCCTGGAGCAATGGCAGCTGGTCGTCGTCGATGGTCTTCATGTCGGTGATATAGGCGAAGGGTCCGAAGCGGTAGCCCAGAATGGGCAGCTGCCCGTGCATCACACGAACGGGCATGATGTCGATGTCACCAATGCGCATTGGTTCGCCGGCATGTATCTCATGCAGTCCTATGGCAGGCACACCGGGATAGCGATGTTCGGCAAAGCAGTAGGGCAACATCTGAAGCATGCCCTGGCGCGCTATGGGATCGGCATAGACATTGATCTCGCCAAACTGGCAATAAGGGCGAATGTCGTCCATACCGCCCACATGGTCGTAGTGCGAGTGGGTGATAAGAATGCCGTCGATGCGGCGGAAAGGCTGTGACAGCATCTGCTGGCGGAAGTCGGGGCCACAGTCGACGAGCAGGCGCGTCTGCTGTGTCTCCACGAGGATGGAGCAGCGCAGTCGCTGGTCGCGCGGATCACTGCTGCGGCACACTTCGCACTGACAACCGAGGACGGGTACACCGCATGAGGTGCCTGTTCCGAGAAACGTGATTTGCATAGGCTCAGACAATATTTACTTCAGGGTGAATGTCGATGCCGAACTGCTGACGGACATCCTGACAGATGGTTTCCGACAGGCGTACAATGTCCTGCCCAGTGGCACCACCACGGTTGACGAGCACCAGGGCTTGACGGTCGTGAACGGCGGCAGGACCCAGTGCACGTCCTTTCCAGCCACACTGCTCAATGAGCCAGCCAGCAGGAATCTTCTCATGTGCATCGTCGACGCAGTAATGGGGCATGCCAGGGTATCTGGCAGCAAGCTGCTCGTACTGCTGGCGTTCCACCACAGGGTTCACAAAGAAACTGCCCGCATTGCCCTCCACTTGTGGGTCAGGCAGCTTCTGACGGCGGATGTCGACAACGACTTGGCGCAGCTCGTGAGCCGTAGGCTGGTCGATGCCTCTGCGCTCCAGCTCCACACGGATATTGCCATAGTCGAGCTGTGGCTGGAAAACCGTCGAGAGCCGGTAAGTGACGTGGGTGATGAGATACTGGCCGCGCCACTCACCCTTGAAGCGGCTCCAACGGTAAGCATACTGGCAGTCGGCAGCATCAAAAGTCGTCAGCTGTCCGTCACTCAGGCGGACAGCCTCCACCTTATATATAATATAAGAGACCTCGGCACCGTAAGCACCAATGTTCTGTACAGCCGAAGCGCCCACTTCACCAGGAATGAGCGACAGGTTCTCTGTACCATACCACCCCTGGGCAATACAATGGCTGACAACGTCGTCCCACACCTCACCACTGCCTACTCGCAGCAGCACCGTCTGCGACGCCTCGTCCTGCTCCACCAGTTCCAGGCCTTTGATGGCAGCATGGATCACCGTGCCAGGGAAGTCGCCCGTCAACAACAGGTTGCTGCCACCGCCTAAGACGAGCAGTGGCTGGTCGCTGGCGCCCAAAAGGCTGCTGAGCTGGCGTGCCTCGTCGGTCGTCGTCACCTCCACGAAGCGCCGACAACGGGCATCAATTCCAAACGTGTTGTGCTTCAGCAAGCTATAATCGCGTAAGTCTTTCACAATTTTCAATTCACAATTCTCAATTCACAATTCTCAATTCACAATTCTCAATTCACAATTCTCAATTCACAATTCTCAATTTTCAATTCACAATTCTCAATTCACAATTGAAAAATCACTCCATCAGTTTCTTCAGCTTCCAAGCGTCCTGCTCCTTACTGAAGGTTATCTCCATTTCACTGCCGTTTGAAACGCCACGCAACACAAATATCTTTTGTCGTGTGGCAGCATCCTGATGGCGGTCATATATAATATTGTAGATGCTCTCCTGCGGCAGCTCTGGCGCAAAGGCGTCCCAGAAGTCGGGTGTGATAAGGCCGTCGAGCTCCGAATCCTCGTTGTCAGGGTCGGCACCGTGGAACTCAATCTCGTCGGCGAGGCTCTCACGCTGGAATAGGGAGTCGGTCACAAAGCGGTGGTAGAAGTGCAGAAACGAGGCGTTGGGGTTGTCGTCAATGGGCTGGTGCACCACCTGACGCAGCATCCACAGCCCCTGCTGGCGGTCGAACATATACTGGTTTACCGTCTCCGAAGCGAAGTCGATATGCTCGACGACAGCCTCGCTGACCGCCGTGTCCTTCACGAAGTCCATAAACTCGGGACGGTCGAAAATGACGGTGTAGTAGTCTTGATTGATGAAGAAGTGGTTCATCTGCCAGTCAATGCGCTCCACTGTGTCAGCGGTCACCGCCAGGCTGTCCTCAGCAACATCGTTCTGACCATCGGCTGAGCGAAGGGCTATGCGCTCCATCTGCAGCTTACGGTTGGAAGCGAACAGGAAGAAGAAGTCGTCGAAGAGCTCCTCGGCAGCTGCAGGCACCACTTCCTCCTCCAGCAGTTCGTCGGTCAGCTCCTCGTCGGTGTCGTCGTCCCACTGGTCGGCGGTCTCCGCCTGCTCGTCATCATAGGCTACCTGCTGTGGCTTAGTCTTGCCACCACAGCCAGGCATGAGCACGGCGACCACCAGCACCACAACCAACCACCGCAGTGCTACTGCCGAAATTGTCGACACGTCAGACTCGTTTTTTCTGGTTAAAATCATAAATTGTTCGCTTTCGAGGTGCAAAGTTACACAAAATTCTGCAATATAAAGAAAATATTTGCCCAGAAATTTGCAGGAATGAAAAAAAATGTCTAACTTTGCACCCGCAAACGAGCAGAAGGGACCCGTAGCTTAGCTGAATAGAGCGTCAGATTCCGGTTCTGAAGGTCAAGGGTTTGAATCCCTTCGGGTTCACGAAGGCTGTGTTTCAGCAGCTTACACATAGGAGCATAGCTCAGTTGGTTTAGAGCGCTTCAGTCACATTGAAGAGGTCTTGGGTTCGAGTCCCAATGTTCCTACCAAGCGAAAGAGAGAGTCAATTCAGGCTCTCTCTCGTTTTTTGTGTCAGTCCCAAATGGCCGCTGCAGGGATAGAAGTCCTCTCGGAGAAGTCTGGGAGACTTCTCGGAGAAGTGTGGGAGACTTCTAGGAGAAGTGTAGGAGACTTCTCGGAGAAGTGTAGGAGACTTCTCGGAGGAGCTTGCCCCTACTTGACGATGATGCGGTTAACGCTGTTGACGATGCTACTCAGGGCGTTCACCATCTTATTAGGCTCGGCACGGTCCTCAATGGCCGCAGGGTTAACGATGGCACGCAGCCCCAAGTGCCGCATCTCCACATCAATCTCTGTGCCCATGTTCAGGGGGTCGCCATCGTAGTGAATGGCGCCCGGCATAGAACGTTCAATATGTACGCGACGCGCCTGAAACGTTTTAATACGCGAGTTACTGCTCAGCGTCTTGGCAAAAAGGTCCATGGCCAGCTTAGGCGCTTCAACGACGTTGAAGGGCTCCATGACGATGATGTCCATCAGGCCGTCCTGCATCGAGGCCCCTGGCGCGATGTAGGCGTTGTTGCCATACTGGGCGGCATTGGCACAGGTGATGAGGAAAGCCTTGAGGCTGTGGGTGCCCGTCTCATCGCGAATAGTATAGGTATCGGGCTTGTATTTCAGGCCCTCCTTCAGCACGTTCTCCACGTAGGTCACCATGCCACGCTTGCCTGCCTCGGCAAACTTCAGTGATATAAAGGCATCGAAACCCATGCCACAGGTGCAAAAGAACGGCTGTCGATTGATAAGACCGTAGTCGAAGCGTTCGATGCGCCCTTGGTTGATCATCTCCAAGGCGCCCTTCATGTCCATCGGAAGGCAGAGATGACGAGCCAGACCATTGCCAGAGCCACAGGGTACGATGCCCAGTGCCGTGCGACTTCGCACCAGCGAGCGGGCCACCTCGTTGACAGTGCCGTCACCACCTACGGCGACACAGATGTCCACCCGCTCATTCACACACTGGCTGGCAATGACAGCAGCATGCCCCGCATATTCGGTGCGAGCGATGCGCCACTCGTAGCGTTCACCGTCAATGTACTGCTCGATCAGGCTCCGTAATCCTTCCTTTGAGCGGGTACCCGAAATGGGGTTGACGATGAAAACGATATGTTTCTTTCTGTCTTCCATTGGTGCAAATGTACAAAAAAAAGTCGGAAAACCAACCAAAAGTACGTTTTTTTTGCTAAAAAGAAACAATTATTTCAATTTTTGTGCCCGTTTTGCAGAATTTTATGTAACTTTGCAGCCTGTTTAAGAAGTTATAACCTATCTATGGGACAACTACAAGAAAGATACAAGCAGTATCGCGTGCCTCAAGAATTCATGGCCAAGGGTGTCTATCCCTACTTCCGGGCCATTACAGGTAAGCAAGGCACGGAAGTAGAAATGGGCGGCCATAAAGTGCTGATGTTTGGCTCGAATGCTTATACAGGCCTTACGGGCGACCAGCGCATCATCGACAAGGCCAAGGAGGCTCTCGACAAATACGGTACGGGCTGTGCCGGCAGTCGGTTTCTGAACGGTACGCTCGACATTCATGTGCAGTTAGAAAAAGAGATTGCTGAGTTCATCGGCAAGGAGCAATGTCTATGCTTCTCGACGGGCTTCAGCGTCAATCAGGGTGTTATTCCCGCACTGCTTAACAAGGACGACTATGTCATCTGCGACGACCGTGACCACGCCTCGATCGTTGACGGGCGCCGGCTGGCGTTTGCCAAGCAGCTGCACTACAAGCACAACGACATGGACGACCTGGAGCGCGTGCTGCAGAAGCTCCCCCAGGAGGCCATCAAGCTGATTGTTGTCGACGGACTCTTCTCGATGGAGGGCGACCTGGCCAAGCTGCCTGAGATTGTTGCACTGAAAAAGAAGTACAACTGCTCGCTGATGGTCGACGAGGCTCATGGCATCGGCGTCTTCGGCCGACAGGGACGTGGTGTCTGCGACCACTTCGGTCTTACAGACGACGTTGACCTCATCATGGGCACGTTCTCGAAGTCGCTGGCATCCATTGGCGGATTCATCGCTGCCGACTTCGACACCATCAACTGGCTGCGCCACAGCTGTCGCACTTACATCTTCTCGGCATCGAACACGCCTGCTGCCACTGCCGCCGCCATGGAGGCTCTGCACATCATCCAGCAGGAGCCTGAGCGTATAGAGCGCCTGTGGAAGGTGACGAACTATGCCCTGCAGCGTTTCCGCGAGGAGGGCTTCGAGATTGGCGACACTGAGAGCCCCATCATTCCGCTCTATGTCCATGACACCGAGAAGACATTCCTCGTCACGGCACTTGCCTTCGAGGCCGGCGTGTTTATCAATCCGGTCATACCGCCGGCATGTGCTCCACAAGACACGCTGGTACGCTATGCCCTCATGGCCACCCACACCAAGGAGCAAGTGGAACGTTCGGTGCTCGCCCTGAAGCGCATCTTTGTTGAGCAGGGAATCATTAAGTAGTTGATAGTTTATAGTTCATAGTTCAAAGTTAATAGGCAGGGGAAAGCCCCAGAAAAGTTAAACTATGCTAATATCCGAAAGGATTTTGAACTGTGGATTATGAACTATGAACTAAAATGATTACCTTTGCACCCGCAAAACGCAAATCGAGGTGTAGCGCAGTTGGTAGCGTTCCTGGTTTGGGACCAGGATGTCGCAGGTTCGAGTCCTGTCACCTCGACTTCTTGCATAGAAAAGACCGCTGATTCGCAATGTATCAGCGGTTCTTTTTTTTCGTACGGCTATGTCCAAAACTCCTTGTCGCCAGTCTCTTCCATTTCACCATGGCACTTCGTGCAGGTCTTCTTATCCCAGACGCAGATGCTGTCGCTGCCACAGTTCAGGCACAGACGTCCAACCTCACTTCTGTAGGATGGGGCCACGTCGGCAATGATACCACCTACGACGATGTTCTGGATGGTCTTACAGTCTGGGCACGACATGGCCGTAATCTCCTGACGGAAGAGCCCACGCCCCTCGTACACATCGGCTTCGTAGCCACAGGTCTTGCAACGATATTTCAGTTTCCAAGCCATTCTTCACATGAGTTTATCAGAAAAGCGACGCCACCTGCGAATACAGGTAGCCGCCGAAACTTACCAACGCCCACGCCATCAGTGCAATGAGCAGAACCAGGACAACAAGAACCACGACCGACTGCATGGCTCGCTGGTTCACCTGCCTGATGACATGCTCGTCGCCATCCACGAAGCCCTGGATCATCGCCATGTTCTTCGTGTTGGCACGATGGAAGATGTCGATGATGTCGCCAACGAAAAACGGAATCATGCCCAACAGCACGTCGCGCAACGCATTGTTAAGGACAGCCAACGTCAGCGGGATGCTCCTGATGACGCGCAACGAGAAATAGACAAACGGCACCACACTGAGCAGCGCGATGGCATCACCCCAGCCAGGGACAAGGCCCATGAGCGCATCCAGATAGTAACGATCCATGTAGCGCGTCAGGCCGCCCATGGCCTGATAGACCTTATTGTCCATCAGCCGCTTACGTTGTAGTTCCCGCTTTTCGTCTTTGTTCATGTCAAGGATTTATTAGGAGTTGAGGAGGTGTGGAGATGTGGAGGTGAGGAGGTGAGGAGGTGTGGAGATGTGGAGACGTGGAGACGTGGAGGTGTGGAGGTGTGGAATACCAGCAGCCCACCCGTCAAGTGCAAAGGGCCGAACACCATCTGCTTCGTTTCAAGGATGTTCGATGCATTCAGGCCTTTTAATACCATTTATACCCATGCTCCTTGCAATAGTCGATGGCAGGCTGATAGCCTTGGAAGGTGGACTTGTGAATCCATTTCAGCCCTTTCTTCTCATCCACGGGGACACCGTTACCTGTCATATGGAACCAGCCGATGGCAAACTGTGCCTGGGCATCGCCGCCGTTGGCCGCCAGCTCATACCAGAAAGCACACTCCTCCAAGTTCTTCTCCACGCCGTCACCGTTCCAGTAGGCCGCTCCGCAGTTCTTCTGACTCTGCACATGCCCCTGGAAAGCGGCCTCGCGATACCAGAGGAACGCCTTGTGGTGGTCCTGCTCAGTGCCGTTGCCAAGGTAATAGGCGTTGCCCACGTTCACCTGCGACTGCATGTCACCCATGTCGGCTGCTTTCATATACCATTCGAAGGCTTTTTCAGCGCTCTGCTCCACGCCCTTGCCATGGTAGTAGCACTCTCCGACGTTGAAGCAGCCATAGACATCGCCCAGCTCCGCCGCCTTCATATACCACTCGAACGCCAGTTCAAGGCTGACCTTCACGCCAGCGCCACGCCCGTAGCAGACGCCAAGATTGTTCATTGCCTTGGTGTCGCCCTCGTATGCCTTCTCGCGATACGCGTCTGCCCTATCTCTCTCTTTTGGCATCTTAACTATTCCCTCGACTATAGCAAGTCATTAAATCTTATTAAAACATTTGACAAAGGTACTCATATTTGACCAATTATTCGTACTTTTGTTCCGAAAATTAGGATAGTTTATGAAGAAAAGTGTTTTTATCACAGTAATGATGGCCATGATGACGATGGCCGTTGCTCCTGCATTTGCTCAGGAGGAGAATGGGTTCAAGCAGTTCAACGTAAGGGAGGACTTTACGGAGAATGGTTTCCAATGGTTCCACGATGCCGAGCTGCTGTGCGCTGGCGACAAGGAGAAGAGCAACGCCATGACCATTGGCTGGGGTGGCATCGGCACGCTCTGGGGACGCACGGCCCTGACCGTCTATGTGGCCGAGAAGCGCTACACCAAGGAGTTCATGGACAAGGCCGACTACTTCACCGTGATGGCATTCGACGTCGAGTACAGCAAAGTCTTGAACTACATGGGCACCAAGAGCGGGCGCGATGGCGACAAGGCGCAGGCCCTGGGGCTTCACACGGCCTACACTGCCAACGGAACGCCCTACTACACGGAGGCTTCGATGGTGATCGAGTGCCAGATCATGTATGCCGCCCCCTTCGACCCTCAGTATTTCAAGAGCGACGCGCCCAAGAACATGTATGCCAGATTCCCTGCCGGCATTCACTCGATGTACATCGGCGAGGTGGTCAACGCCTGGAAGAAGTGATGACCCTTTGCAGCCCTTCGAGGAACAGTGCGACCTGACGACCGTCCATCTGGGCATGATGGAATTGTAAAGAGATCGTCAGGTGCTTTCTGAACCAGTGGCGCTTGTAGCGTCCCCAGACGAGGAAGGGGTTGTTGTAGATGCCGGTGTATTGGTTGACGATGCAGTCAAGCTCCGTGCCAGTCACCGCTGATGTTCCCACAACCATGGCACCGTCGTCGACGATGTCGTTACAGGTTGTGGCCGACTGTTGCGTGAGCCTGTCGTAGTCGTGGCTGAACTGCTCCAAATCGTCGCTATAGGGGACGTCGCAATTGCTGATGCCGCCCTGCACATTGTCCACAATCACATTGATGGCCAAACGGTCATACCTGTACAGCTTGCCGTTCACTCCCGTGTTCGGCTCGTCTGCCGGTAGCCTTTCGGGCAGCAAGTAGAACTCCTCAATCTGGCTTGCCGCCCTGCCAATGCACCAGCACAGCAGCATGTTGAACTTCTTGCCACTGCGCCGACTCACCCTGTAGAGAGGCGTCACATCGAAGGTCTTGACGACGGTCACCATCGGCATGGGCGACTTCATCCACAGCTCGAAGGCTTTCGCCCGCTTGGTGTCCTTGGGATTGACTTCGTATTTCATCTTCTACTTCGTTTAAGCATCGGGAAGAAGCAACGCATCGTCTGCACTTCCCTGTCATGAGCTATTGTTCTGACCCCTCACAAGACGTACAGCGCTATCACGGCACAGGCCTCGGCATCGGCCAGCGCATGGTGATGGTTCCGCAGGTCGTAGCCACAGGCAGCGGCAACGGTGTGCAGTTGGTGGTTAGGCAGCGACAGCCCAAACTGGCGACGCGAAGCGGCGAGCGTGTCGTAGAAGCGGTAGTCGGGATAGTCCATCTGGTAGACCCTGAACACCGCCTTCAGGCAGCCCTCGTCGAAGCGGGCATTATGGGCCACGAAAGGTATCGAGGCAATCAGGTCACGACGGTTGTCAAAGGCCAGCTGGTCAGCGAAGAACACATCAGCGATGCGTTCCTCAACCTGCTGCCACACCTTCGAGAACACTGGTGCCTCGTCCGTGTCCTGTTGGCTCAGCCCATGCACGCGCTGGCACCAGTAGTCATAGTAGTTCGGCTCGGGCTGTATAAGGCTGTAGAACGTGTCGGCCACCCGCCCGTTACGCACCATGACCACGCC
Source organism: Prevotella sp. (assembly GCA_017417465.1). Classification (GTDB taxonomy): domain Bacteria; phylum Bacteroidota; class Bacteroidia; order Bacteroidales; family Bacteroidaceae; genus Prevotella. The sequence goes on from JAFPZD010000212.1 coordinate 9,804, forward strand.
TACGGAGCAGACGCTCGTCGGCAACCGGTTGGCCGTCTCAAAGTCGATGGCAATGAAGTCCCTGAGCATGCTTACACCCGCTCAGAAGCCGACCTTCCGCTCTGGTGCTGAGAACGAGCAGAAGCGGGCAGTGGCGTTCTCGATGTAGAGCACGGCCATGTTGTCGTCGTCGGCCTTGTACATCGACTTCAGCCCCTCGTTGCGGTTCAGGAACTCCTCTTTCACGGCCAGTGTCTCGTCACTGACCAGCGTACCGCTCAGCCGCATCCACTCGCTGCCCGACTTCTTCAGGGCGCAGATCTCGAACTTGCCGTTCTTGGCCATCTGCTTGTACACGTCCTTCACTTTGCCCGTCATAATGTACAGACGGCCGTCGATAATCTCTGATACGCCGAAGGGACGCACACGTGGCTGGTCGCCGTCGGCAGTGGCAATGAAGAATGCCCCGCAATCCTTCAGGTATGCCTGCACCTCTTGCATGTTTGCTGCTTTCATCTCTTCACTGATGGTGTCGTTAGTGACTACTTCGCTGCTCACCTCGCTGCCCTCCACTTCAGGAGCGGCGGTTTGTTTCTGACTACATGCTGCCAAAGCGATCACGGCAGCGAAAACGAATACTACTTTTTTCATTTACGATTGGTTTGGTTTAGTTTTATCATCAAATCCGAATATCTGGTCATCGGCTGCGAACCCATCCTGCTGAGCCAGGACAAGCACCATCACGCATCCGAGGAAGGGTTGTTGTCTTCGGGCTTCCACAGGAACAATCCCTCAGCACTGACCAACGCACACAGCAGCGCCCGTAGCGGCGGCGACGGGTCGTACACCGTCATATAGCAGTCGTCGGCACTCAGCGTCACCAGTCCCTCTTCTGGCAGCAGAGCGACGTAGAGCATGCATTTCGATGCAAGACTTCGCTCCACCATCGCCACGAGATCCTCTGGGGCAGGGTTTCTGAGCCATTGCTCACCGTCCAGGCTGACGTCCACGTCGACATAGCAGTTCAGCTTCAGCAGAATGTGGGCGAACTTCCCGTAGAGCGCATCAACCTGCGGGTGAGCCCTGTAGTACGCTTCGATGCGGAAGTACTGTCCGCCGCTATCCATGGGCACCTGCCTCGGCAGCAGGTCAATCACCCAGTACGGCTTTTCCAGCCACTCCTCAATGTTCGTCGTCTCGTGCATAGTCTTCACTACTCGTTCTTTGTGCAAAGTTAATCAATTCCCATTAATTACAGTTCTCTTTCAACTACTTTCTGCTATAATTTAACAAAAGTTGAATGATTGACCTCACGCCTCTGCTTTTCCAACCGCAATCCCCTCCCCCATGACAAAAATGACAGTTATGACAGATGACAGTTTTGAAACAATAGGGTCATTACTATGTAGTATAGAGAATAATAAACTATATATTAATAAAATTATTTTAATTTAACATTATATACAGAGTATAAGGGAGAGTATGTGACAAAATAAAAACTGTCATCTGTCATAACTGTCATAATACGCATCAAACCCCCTACCCTATGCCTCAGAAGACCCTCCAAGAAGCGTGGAAGACTACTCGGAGAAGTGTGGCAGTCCTCTCGGAGAAGTCTGGCAGTCCTCTCGGAGAAGTCTGGCAGCCCTCTCTGAGCAAAGTGGCGGTTCCTAAGAAGCAATCCGACACTTCCCGCCCAGCAATCCGACACTTCCCGCCCAGCTATCCGACACTTCCCGCTCAGCAATCCGACACTTCCTGCCCAGCAATCCGACACTTCCTGCCCAGCAATCCGACACTTCCTGCCCAGCAATCCGACACTTCCCTAAACTCCTATTTATCCATAGGTACGCATGAAGGAGGAAAGAGCCAATTAGCTTTATACATGAGAATGGCTGAAGAAATATGTGAAGTAATGCAAAATTTCTTTTGCTATTCCGGAGAAATATTGTATATTTGCACTCGATATCCCAAAATGAAAAATGGTTATGACAAAATTTGAACTGATAAAACTGCCATACGCTCCTGATGCACTGGAGCCGGTGATTAGCGCCGAGGCAATAGGTTTCCATCACGGGAAACACTTGCAGGCATACGTGAACAACCTTAACGCACTGCTGCCTGGCAGCGGACTGGAAGACCTGACGCTGGAGGAGATAGTGTGCAGGAGCGAAGGCGGCATTTTTAATAATGCTGGGCAGATCCTGAACCACAACCTATACTTCACACAGTTCCGTGCCCCACAGGCCGACAATGTCCCGACGGGACAAATTGCGGAGGCCATCAACAGCCAGTTCGGCTCGTTCGAGGCTTTCAAGGAGGAGTTCCAGAAAAAGGGTGCCACGCTCTTCGGCTCTGGCTGGGTATGGCTCTCGATAGACAAGGAGGGCAAACTCGTCATCACCCAGGAGCCTAATGCCAGTAGTCCGCTGACAAAGGGCCTCACGCCTCTGCTCACCTTCGATGTTTGGGAGCACGCCTATTACCTGGACTATCAGAACCGCCGCCCTGACCACCTTGCCGCCCTCTGGCAGATTGTCAACTAGGACGAGGTAAACCGTCGGTCGCACACATAGCAGCTCTACTCCTTTACTCCTCTACTCCTTTACTCCTTACTCCTTTACTCCTCTACTCCTTACTCCTCTACTCCTCTACTCCATAAAAAAAAGACTCAGCCCAGCCGCTCGTTCAGCAGGTTGCACAACTCCTCTGCATCCATGCCTATGCCTACAGTTGCAATGTTCTCCTGAGCGTTCACCAGATGGCGGTTCAGTTCACGCATGCTGCGGCCAAGGGTGTTCGCCTCGTCCAGTTTCTGCTGCTCTATGCCGGGCTTGTAGTGGATGGCAACGAACTTCTGGTTCCTCATCTTCACCACTTCAAACGATTTCACGTCGGCGAAGTTGATGACCGTCTGCTTTGCGCCCTCGATGATGACGCAATTGTCGGTAATCGTCAGGAACGGCTTACCCGTCAGCCTTTCCTTCAGTATGACGTAGAGCATATAGACGCCACTCAGGCCGAAGAACACGATGCCAAGCCACGCAACGACGACATGGAACCCGCTTTGGGGACGAGAAAGCATGAAGGCGCTACCTGCCGCAAAGGCCAGACTTGCTAAGGCCAAAAACAGCATACGCCATGGGGAACGATAGATCTTGATGGTTTCCATAACGCGCTATTTGCTTTTTTCTGGGTTCAACTGACTATCAGCCGGTGCATGCCCTTTCAACGCCCATCGTGGGATGTGAGCCACATAGTCTGACAACATGCGCATGCCTTTCTCGCGTTCCTTCTTAGTGATGCCTTCAAACGACAAAGCCTCGTCCTTGAAGTATTCTTCGATGGTCAATCCGTCATCATCGGCAGGATTGCCAATATGATTTGCCTTGTACCACAGCTCGAAACAGATCCGGCGGGCATAGTAGTCGTTCCACCCCAGTTCGTGGGTGAGGTAGTGCCAGAAGACCTGCTGCCGCTCATTGGGAATGGTGGGCACGTCGCCACTGCCAGCTGCTATGATCTCGTCGGGTTTGAAGCGGCGAGCCTCGTCGTCAGTGAACGGCTGGGTAGGCATGAGTTTTTGTTCAGACACGCCGCCTTTGGCATTTCGGGCAATAGCTTTGCGGAGTTCGATGGGATTCTCCAAATTGTAGGGCGAGATGAAAGACAGGTTATCATCGGCTATGGCGGAGAGTCCTGTTTTTGAATCATCCACTATATCATACATAAAGTTGAGCAATAACGACTGTTCCTTCATCATCTCAATCATCCGTCCTGCCTCGCTGCGGAATCCGCCCCTGTCCATCATCACAGCACGCTTGGCATCCTCGAGCGTCACCTCACCGTAGAGGTTGGTCATACCTGTGATGACAGATTCTACTTCATAGCGTAGGCGGACATCGTCGCCCATGCTTACACCGGCCACTAAGGGCAGGGCTACTTTCTGGAAGTCATCGGCCACGCGAATGCAGTACTCATCATTGAGGTTCAAGTAGGAGTCGGCCACACCTGCTATTTTCAGGAACAGAGGGCCTTCAACGTTGGCAGAGAGCACGCCTTTGAACTTGCTGGGGTTGGCCTTGAGGTAGCGCAGCATACTTATCTCGTTTCGAGGAAGTCGGCAGAGCAGTTCTTCTGGATGCTCAAGGATATAGTCAACGTACTTGCGGCGGAATTCGGCTTCATCTTCAATATCGTGGATGGCGGCTTGCAGGATTTTGCAGATAAATTTAGGGCCAGCAAGATTTTTGGCATTCACGATATCGAACATGTTAAGATGATCTATGGGGAGATCGTAATTGGTGGTCTCGTCATCATCGTAGTCATCATCGTAGTCCTCGTCAAAGTCGTCATCGTCATCGTCTTCCGGTTCGCCTATGTTTACAATGTAATCATAGTTACCCTCACCAAGGTTCTTGCGCAACAAAGGCAGATAGCGGCTGGCCTCCAGATGACTGCTGCACGTAAGGAAGTGTTTGCCCTCTCGGCCATACTCATACTCTATGAGGGGCACTTCGTCGGTGTCCTCCTCCAGCATGTACTGCGTCAGCTGGAATGACTTGTCGGGCGAGATGCCGGCCTCCTCAGCGTAGGCGATGGAGCCCCAGACGCGGTTATGCGCTTCCTCATAGCTGCACTCGCGGTACATGTCGCGACGTCCGTCAAAGAACTCGTCAAACTCATAGTCCTCCATGCGCAGCTGGTAGAAAGAGTCCTTCACGCCCAAGCAGGCCATATCCACAAGATAAATCGCCATGCTGATACGCCCACCCGTGTGCTTGCGGGTCACGATGACGTGCCCCATCTTCATTTCGTCAATATTGTTCGTAACGTAGCACGTGCCTATCTCCAGCGTGCGAGCTTTTTGCCTGAGATATTGTTCGGGCGATAGAAACTGCTGACCACCGCCCTGCTTCTTCTTTTTCTTGTTTGACATCAGTGATAATTATTTCGAATCATGGGGACAGCTATCTGATGCTGTCATATCGTCATCATAATTAGAAAACCGGTGCAAATATAAGAAAAAACCACGAAACACATTCATTCTCGCCCTCATTTTTTGTATATTTTAGGCAAAAAGGCCATGCGTTAATGCGTGATTATGCAGGAACTACCTCTAACTACATAAAATGCGCAAGTCCTGCGCAGCCGATGCCGTAGGCATCAGACAATGGTAGCCAGCCATTCATATGGCTGGAATTTAACGAGTTGTAGTGACAAGCGTGCCTTTAGGTACGCGACAAAGGCGCAATGTTGTCGCGTACCTAAAAATCAAAAAACTGTCCCGGTGACCCCAGAGCGACTATCTTCCGCTGAATATTCCAGTGAAGAGGACAGCCCCCGTACTGTGCTCCACGATGGCATAGACAAAAGGCATAGTGGCTTCGAATCTTTTCACCTGGCTGTCGGGCTCGGGCAGCGTGACCATGGCCGTATGGGTCACGGCGGCTCCCTTTGTGCCCTTCTCTGTCACGTCGATGCGCACCTTCTGCTTCACGGTAATGGCGAAGTTTCCCTTAAAGTCACTGCCAAGCATGCCACTGAAATCGGCCTCGCCGGTGAATGCCCTATTCACGCCCATCTCCTGAAGGGCAACCTTCAGGTCGGTAGTGCTCTCAGTGCTGAAGCGCGGCAGGGTGACATGCACTGGCACATTCTCCATCTGCTCCGTCAACTGCTGCAACAGCCCACTACCGAGCTGCGAGGCCATCGTGGCGACCGACTGTCCTCCACGGGGAAGCGCCACCACCATCGAATAGTCGCCATTGTAGGGCAGACTGATGGCGGCCACGTCACTACTCTCCATGAACGGCACCTCGCCTGCCTCACTTTCCATCAAGGGTATCTGAACCGTGTGTCCGTCACCGATTCTGAAGGTGCCCTCATGTGTATTCATTTCAGGAAATGGCGACACCCATTGAGCATCGAAGGTGACAGCGTTCAGCAGACAGAATAGCGCTGTAGGATTGAAGTCGGCAGTGGTCATCAGGCTGGGGATGAGGCCGCTGGTGGCATCCGAAGCCCAGCTGTTGATGGCTGCCAGCGTCTCGTCACTGCGCCCAAAGTCGCAGCGAGCTACGGTGGCACGGTAGTCGCTCTCAAGACCTGCCGTATATGCCTCTACGAGCCGGCACTGGCCTGACGTGTTGAAGAAGAGGGCACTTGGTGTGCTCACAGTCACCTCACCGTCTGCACGCTCTACCAGTCCCGATAGTCTGGAGAAGAAAGCCCTCACCGTGGCGGCATCATAATCACCCAAGCCCAGTGCCCCGACAATCTCGCGCTGCGTCTCGCCGCGTGCACCGTCGCTGAGCATGCCCAGCAGGAAGCCCGCACTCAAGGGAGACACCACACAACTGCCACCATTGGCTGCCTTGCCCTCAGTGCTCAGCAGGCGAAAGGCGAAGTCGCCGGTATGGGCCACCATCTGCTGCTCATTCACGGTAAGCACGCTCTGCCAGGAAGTGTTCTCATCACTTCCATTTACAACAGCGTCATCACTATCGCTACAAGACATAAGCAACAGAGCGACTGCTGCACATAAGTAAAAACTCGTCTTTTTCATAATCATTCCCTCTTGAAATATTTTACAAAAACAATTCATTTCAGGACCATTGGATCATTGTTAAAAATTCATTCCACCAAAGTTCCTTTTGAGAAATGGTCGGGAGAACCGTCCCCAAAGATCACCTAATTACCTTCCGCCCGTTTTGGATGTACACGCCCTTCAGCATTTGACTATTTGACCGTTTCGTATTTGACAGGCAGCGGCCCTGAAGGTCGTAGATGTTGTCTGAGGAGACGGCTTTCATCCTCTTGCTATCTACGGATGTTGGTGCAGCCAACCATCCCATCTGGAACCGGTACTTGCCGTTTATCATGCATGTCTCGACCCTCACCCATCGGCCAATCTTCGGCTTGTCGTTAATGTACAGTTCACATGCGAAGGGATTGATCACTATAGCACCTACACCTTCAAACCAGAGTCCAAGACCATTGCTCAGTTGTACCTCGTCACCCGACAGTTCACAAAGCATAAATTCCACCTGGCGTGTTGGACAAAAGTAGGGGTGACCATCTGGAACCCTTGCAAATCTGTAGTCATTGTAGGCCATGATGAGCGTTTCTCTCGGAGCGCTGAAGTCATAGAGGAGCTTCTCGTCCTTGTCGCCGGCCTCAATGAGGAACACGCGGTAAGACTCTTCCCTGACGGCGCAATAGTAGTGCTGCTCCTTGTCGCCGTAGAAGTCTTCATACTGGCACACGACCTTCTTATAGCTCTGCCCGCCTATCAGTGTGTCTCCGCTCATGGTGAAGATGCAGGCGATACCTGCGCCGTGAGGGTCTTCGGGCGATACCGTTCCGTCTCCGAGACCATAGCCACAGTACCACACCTTGCCCTCTTCCACGAACGGCACATATTCCGTATACCAATCTTCGCTGGGCTGAATGCCTGTATGGACAGCATCAGCATAAAACACTTTGTAGTCATACAACACCTCCCCATCGAGTTCACATGACCGGAAATT
>JAFPZD010000213.1 GCA_017417465.1 Prevotella sp.
TGTAAATTGAAATATGATGAAAATAGCTCCGCAAACAGCCTGACTCTACCATTGGAGGAACATCCGCGAAACACTGGCCCTGTCGGGCCATCGGGCTGGCACAAGGCCTGCCCCTACACTGGCGGCCATCGGGCTGGCACAAGGCCTGCCCCTACTGTCGGGCCAACGGGCTGGCACAAGGCCTGCCCCTACACTGGCGGAATTGCTCCTCGTTTGTGGCCAAACAGTGGAAGGACAGTTCACGGGGAGTAGCCAGAAGGCTATTGCTGGGGTGAAGAGATTGGCGGTGGGGGGGCGGTTAATGGTGGGGGTGTGGTGCGTGTTGGGCGCAAAAAAGCCTTCACCGTAAGGCGTTGATGGACAGTGGGATAGTGGGGTGGTGAAGGGTGAATGATGATGAGAGATACACAAATAAAAAAAGAGAGGATGTGCATATAAAATGACACATCCCCTCAAAATACATTATTATTAATTAAAGGGACTTCTTAGAAGTCCATGTGGTCGAGGGCATCGCTGAAGTCCTTGGGCTCACGCAGTGTGGCGGGGTCACGGTAGGGCTCCTCGTGCTCGTACTGATCAGGACGCTGGCGACGGTTGTCGTCGCCTCCGCGCTGGCGGTCGCCATGGTCACCTTGACGGCGGTCGTCACGGCGGCGGTCGTCGCTGCGGCGGTCACCGCGGTCACCACGGTCGTTGCGCGGACGGCGCTCGTCGTTGCGGCGGTCGCCACGCTCAGGACGGTCGCCACGCTCAGGACGGTCGCCACGCTCAGGACGCTCCCGGCGTGCGGGACGCTCCTGATAACCCTCGGGCTTGTCGATGAGCACGCGGTGCGAGAGCTTGTACTTGCCCGTCTTCGGGTCAATCTCAAGGAGCTTCACCTGAATATGGTCTCCCTCCTTGATGCCAGCCTCCTCAACGGTCTCAAGGCGCTTCCAGTCGATCTCGCTGATGTGGAGCAGACCGTCCTTGCCAGGCATAATCTCGACGAAGCAGCCGTAAGGCATGATGCTGCGCACGACGCCATCGTAGATCTCGCCCACCTCGGGAATGGCAACGATGGCCTTGATCTTGGCCAGGGCAGCCTCGATGCACTCCTTGTCGGGACCGGCCACCTGCACCTTGCCCACGCCATCCTCTTCGTCGATGGTGATGGTGGTTTTGGTGTCTTCCTGCATCTGCTGGATAATCTTTCCACCAGGGCCAATGACGGCACCGATGAACTCCTTCGGTATCTCGATCTGGACGATGCGTGGCACCTGCGGCTTGAAGTCGGCACGCGGCTCGGCGATGGTCTCTATGAGCTTGCCGAGGATGTGCTCACGACCGGCCTTGGCCTGCATGAGCGCTTTCTCGAGGATGTCGAACGAGAGGCCGTCGCACTTGATATCCATCTGTGTGGCGGTCAGACCGTCGCGTGTGCCAGTGGTCTTGAAGTCCATATCGCCGAGGTGGTCCTCGTCGCCAAGGATATCGCTGAGCACTGCATACTTGTCCTCACCGGGGTTCTTGATAAGACCCATGGCAATACCTGAGACAGGCTTCTTCATAGGCACGCCGGCATCCATCAGGGCGAGCGTACCAGCACAGACGGTAGCCATCGAGCTGGAGCCGTTCGACTCGAGCACCTGGCTTACCAGACGCACCGTGTAAGGGAAGTCCTCAGGAATCTGGCCCTTCAGACCGCGCCAAGCAAGGTGGCCGTGACCAATCTCGCGGCGGCCCGTTGAACGCTGGGCTTTGGCTTCGCCGGTGCAGAACGGTGGGAAGTTATAGTGCAGCAGGAAGCGCATGTAGCCACGCTCCAGCACATCGTCAACGAGCTTCTCGTCGAGCTTCGTGCCCAGCGTGCAAGTACCAAGGGCCTGCGTCTCGCCACGTGTGAAGAGGCTGCTGCCGTGAGGCATGGGCAGGGGACTGACCTCGCACCAGATGGGACGAATCTCGTCGGTCTTGCGGCCGTCGAGGCGGATGCCCTCGTCGAGGATGCAACGGCGCATGGCGTCGCGCTCTACGTCGTGGTAGTAGCGGTCCATCATGGCGGCGTAGTCGTCATCGGAGATAACCTCAGCTTCAGGATCCTCCGGCGTTTCAGGCATAGCCTTGCGCTCAGCGAAGAACTTCTCCTTGAAGTCCTCGAGCAGCTTCTCGAAGGCGTCGGCACGCTCGTGCTTCTCCAGGGCCTGCTTTGTGATGTCGTAGGCGGGCTGATAGAGCTCCTTGTTCATGCGCTCGCGCAGGGCCTCGTCGTTCACCTCATGGTTGTACTCGCGCTTGACGTCCTTGCCAAGCTCTTTCGACAGCTCTGCCTGCAGTTCGCACATGGGCTTAATGGCCACCATTGCGGCTTTCAGGGCGCCGAGCAGGTCTTGTTCGGAGACTTCCTTCATCTCGCCTTCCACCATCATGATGTTCTCGGCCGAGGCACCAACCATGATGTCCATATCGGCATCCTTCATCTGCTGCATGGTGGGGTCAATGACATACTCGCCGTTGATACGGGCGACGCGAACCTCCGAGATGGGGCACTCGAAGGGAATATCGCTGCATGCCAGTGCTGCTGAAGCTGCGAAACCAGCGAGAGCATCGGGCTGGTCTACGCCATCTGCTGAGAGCAGCATGACATTCACAAATACTTCTGCGTGATAGTTACTGGGGAACAGTGGACGGAGCACGCGGTCCACAAGTCGCGATGTGAGGATTTCATTGTCTGAGGGCTTGCCTTCGCGCTTTGTGAATCCACCAGGGAAACGGCCAGCTGCGCTGTACTGCTCACGATAGTCAACCTGCAGGGGCATGAAATCGGTTCCGGGAACTGCATCTTTTGCGGCACAAACGGTGGCCAGGAGCACGGTGTTGTTCATACGGAGCACAACGCTGCCGTCGGCTTGTTTTGCCACTTTCCCGGTTTCAATGGTGATGGTCCTTCCATCAGCCAATTGAAGGGTCTTTGTAATTACGTTCATCTTTTGTTTAAAACATCAATAAATAACTAAGATAGTGTGCAACTCGCACAAATCGGCCGCAAAGTTACACATTATTATATAAATAAAAGAATAAAGGGCAAAGATTTTGTGTTTTTTAGGAAATAGTCGTACTTTGGCCTGTGGCCTCAAGTACTCCCATAAGGAAAAACCCAAATAAATTTGGTTTTTCGCTCACTTATTCGTACCTTTGGCCTGCGGCCTAAAGTACTCTCGTTCGGAAAAACCCAAATAAATTTGGTTTTTCGCTCACTTATTCGTACCTTTGCACCCGCAAAAGCGAAAAGTAAAAAAGAATAGATATGAAGAAGATGATTTTGGCCGCCCTTGGGATTCTGGTTTTGGCGGCGTGCAGCGACAAACGACAGTTCACGGTAGAGGGCACCATTGACGGTGCCAAGGACTCGGTGGCCTATCTTCACCGGATGACGGTGGAAGGGGCAGAACTGCTCGACTCTGTTGTGGTCGCACAGGATGGGAGCTTCCGTTTCCGCAGTGCTGCTCCCGAAGCTCCCGACTTCTACGTGTTGCGTATTGGCAGTCAGCTGATTAATTTCTCAGTCGATTCCACGGAGACCATCACGCTGAACGCCTCTTGGCCGGGGATGGCGTCGAACTACGAGGTGGAGGGTTCGGAGAATAGTCAGGCCATTAAGGAGCTGACGCTCATGCTGAAGGACTTACAACAGCGCGTGGTGGCTGTGCAGCGCAATGGCAGTTTGAGCCAAGAGGTCTTCGCCGACTCGTTGCAACACATGATTGACGCCTATAAGCAGGAGGTGAGTAACCGCTACATCTTCAGTGCACCCCAAAAGCCGCAGGCCTATTTCGCGTTGTTCCAGACGCTGGGGCCATGGAACATCTTTGATCGCTTCGACCGTAAGGACCTGAAGGCCTTCGGTGCTGTGGCCACAAGCTGGGATACCTACTATCCGGAGTCGCCCCGCACGCAGAACCTGCGTAGCATCACACTGAAGAACATGCGCGACCAGCGTGTGGCAGATGCCCGCCGACAGCAGACCCTCGACGAGAGCAAGATTGTGGAGTCTGGCGTTATCGACCTTCAACTGTCTGACAATCACGGCCAGACGCGTACGCTGACCGAGCTGCAGGGCAAAGTGGTGCTGCTTGACTTTCATGCCTTCTCACTTCCTGAGAGTGGTGCCCGCATATTGCTGATGCGCGAGCTCTATGAGAAGTTCCATGGGCAGGGTCTGGAGATTTATCAGGTGTCGGTAGACAATGACGAGCACCTGTGGAAGCAGGCCGTCGCCAACCTCCCGTGGATCAGTGTCAGAGATGTTTATGGGCAGGCGTCGAGTATCTACAACGTGCAAGCCGTGCCGGAGTATTTCCTCATCGACCGCAGTAACACGTTACAGAAGCGTTCCGTGCAGATGGACGACTTGGAGAAGGAAATCCGGGCGCTGCTGTGAGGATGTGAGGAGTTGAGGAGATGTGGAGATGTGGAGGTGAGGAGGTAAGGAGATGAGTAAATTGTTGTTGAGGAGATGTGGTAGCCCTGAAAGGGCGATAGAATACAGGCGGGGGTAGAACCCCCGCTACGGGTTGGTAAAACATGCTATTAGCCCTGAAGGGGCGACAGAATACAGGCGGGGGTGAACCCCCGCTCATTGTATGGCAAAACCTATCAAATCTGGTAGTACTTCGACTGGGGAACGTCCCCACGTTTGACCGTGTCCGGGGGCTGACACCCCCGTCTATAATCTGCCGCCCTTTCAGGGCTGGGGAATATGAATTGTATGCATTGGCCAATCCGGGGGTTGACACCCCCGTCTATATTCTGCCGCCCTTTCAGGGCTGGGGAATATGAATCGTATGCATTGACTAGCCCGGGGGCTGACACCCCCGTCTGTATTCTACCGCCCTTTCAGGGCTAGGGGATAAATCGTATGCATTGACTGGCCCGGGGGTTGACACCCCCGTCTATATTCTGCCGCCCTTTCAGGGCTGGGGAATATGAATTGTATGCATTGGCCAATCCGGGGGCTGACACCCCCGCCTGTATTCTGCCGCCCCTTCAGGGTTTTGTCAATTCACCTCTAATCACTGAATACATACTTCGTGTCGTAGGTGATGCCGTATGCCTCTAAAAACAGTTTGTATTCTTCTTCGAATGTTCGACTCTTGTGATGCTCTTCCTGATAGCGTATGTAGCTGATGGTCTTTTCGGTAAGTGAAGGACTGACAGAGAACGCTCCATATCCATCCTGCCAGAAAAAACGAGAATAACGAACATCTATCTCCTTTATCCATTTACTGCTATTGGCTTTTATGTCCCTAATAAAATCTGTCAAAGCCAACGATTTGGGAAGGGTGGTGAGAATATGGATATGGTCGCAAACTCCACCAACTATAAAGGGAATCCCGCCCAACTCCTTTATAACCCCACCAATGTATTGGAATATACGGGGAAGGTCTTCGTGGCGCATAACTACGCTGGTACTCTTCACGTGGAAGATTATATGAAGGTCAATCTTTACTAATGAACTTGCCATGATTTTTATTGTTGTTTTGAGGTCCGGGGGCTGACGCCCCGTCTGTATTCTGCCGCCCTTTCAGGGCTAGGGGGATGAATCGCATGTATTGGCTCGCCCGGGGGCTGATACCCCCGCCTGTATTCTGCCGCCCTTTCAGGGCTAGGGGGATGAATCGTATGTACTGGCTCGCCCGGGGTCTGATACCCCCGTCTGTATTCTGCCGCCCTTTCAGGGCTAGGGGGATGAATCGCATGTATTGGCTCGCCCGGGGGCTGATACCCCCGCCTGTATTCTGCCGCCCTTTCAGGGCTAGGGGATGAATCGCATGTATTGGCTCGCCCGGGGGCTGATACCCCCGCCTGTATTCTGCCGCCCTTTCAGGGCTAGGGGTGAATCGTATGTATTGGCTCGCCCGGGGGCTGATACCCCCGCCTGTATTCTGCCGCCCTTTCAGGGCTGGGGGATGAATCGCATGTATTGGCTCGCCCGGGGGCTGATACCCCCGTCTGTATTCTGCCGCCCTTTCAGGGCTTTACACGGTGTCGTCCTTTACCTTTATTAGAAATCAGAAGATGACAATTCCGCCGTTGGGCTGCATTGTGATCTTTGTGCGGCCACGCTTGTCGACTTTCAGAGGTTGACGGGCAGTGCCAGAGATGTGCCCTTGCTTATCGGCAATGTCAATGATGGCTGTGGTGGGACGTGGGCTGAAGGGCAAGAGGTCGATGCTCAGGGTGAGCGGTTCCTTCAGGGCGTTCAGGCCGGCGATGTACCACTGCTCACCGTGACGGCGAGCTAAGACAACGTAGCGACCAGGATAGCCGTCGATGAAGCGCGTCTCGTCCCACGTGGTAGGTAGTTGACGGAGGAACTCCAGTTCCACCTCAGGCAACTCATCGAGGTTGTTGGGCTGCATGGCGACACACTGTATAGCCGCCTGATTAGTGATGCCGCTGGCAAGTTCGAACACGTCGGTGGTCTGCCGCTGGTGACGGCTGCGGTTGTCTTTCGACAGGTAACGGTTCATGATGACACCGCCCCAGTCCATTGTGCCCACGGCGTTGCGGCAGAAGGGGTGCATGCAGAGCTCGAAGGGCTCCTGCTCAGCATGATGGTCGGTGAAGTACACGTTCTCTGAGGCCAGCACCGCCTCGCTCGAGACATAGTTGGGGTACATACGCTCCCAGCCTCGTGGCAGTGTGCAGCCGTGGAAGATGCACTGCAGTCCATAGCGGTTGGCATCGTAAAGAATCTCCTCGTAGAGTCGCATCGTCTCCTGCTTGTCGCCGCCGAAGAAGTCCACCTTGATGCCCTTCACGCCAATCTCCTTTAGCCATGCCATCTCCCTGTCGCGTGCGATGTTGGTGTCCATGCAATTGCGAGGCGTCTGTGGGGCGTCGTTCTCGTAGCCATTCGAGTTGTACCAAAGCATCAGTGTCACCCCTTTCGACAGCGCGTACTTCGACAGTTCCGCCATGCGTTCGCGGCCAATGTTCTGGTCCCACCAGTTGTCGACAAGGCAGTACTCGAAGTTCATGGCGGCAGCTAGGTCAATGAAGCGCACCTGGTCGTCCCAGTTGATGCTGTTGTCCTGCCAGATGAGCCAGCTCCAGGTGTAGCGCCCGCTCTTGTAGTCTTCGGAAGGCTCATAGAGCGGCTCCACCACGTCGTACTGGATGGTCGTCTCGACGATGGGCTTCAGCGAGTTGCCCACGGTCAGCGTGCGCCAGGGCGTGCTGCCCGGCAGAGTGATGCCGGCGAAGGTGTCGCCTCGGCCGTTGTTCTCGCCGGGCATCGGGTAGGCGATGGTGTAAGCACCCCCCTCGGTCCCCCCGAAGGGGGGAAGAATCCCCTCAGTCCCCGAGGGGGCTTCGATAGCTTTGTAGTCGGAGAGGTGGGAGCCACAGTAAGACGAGGTGACGCCCGTCTCGCTGATGAGGAGCCAGAAAGTCTCGGAGTGAACTCCCTTTGCTGTTTTGGCAGGAGCTTTAGTAACGCCCTCGGTGGCAGGGGCTTGTATCTTGAACAGGCACGGGAAAGTGTAGCCCTGCCCGTACTTTGAGCGGTCGGTCATTGGGGCGTCGGCCTTGTACTCCTCCTCGTAGCTGGGCTTCGTGCGCTCCCAACCAATCATTGCCGAGCTCTGTGGCGTGAGAAACGTCGTGGTGCCATCGGGCAGGCAGAAGGCCGTTGCCTCCTCAAAAATGACGGCCGACTTCGGGTTATCGTTCTTTTGGCGAGGAATGACGTAGCGGAAAGCCACGTTGTTGTCGCTGACAACGAACTGGATGGTCATCTTCTGCTGCTTGTCGTTCTCAACATCAACGTTGAGCTGCGTAGCCGTGAAGTGGAAATGCGACTGCTTTACCTGTCGCATCTCATATTGCTTGTCGATGGCCTCAGCACTGGTGTTAATGATTTTCAGGCCCTGCCTGAAGTCACCAAAGTCGGCTCTGAAGCCCAATGCCGATGGCAGCAGCATGGGCGTGCCGTCGAGGGTGACGGCATAGGTGGCGCTTCCGCCGTCGTCGTTGATGGTTACTACCAGCTTTCCGTCGGGCGAGGCGATAGTGGCCTCTCGGGCAGATGTGTTGATGACAGAAAGCGTAAACAGGAAAAGGGTCAGCAGTTTTGTTCTTTGTAGTTTTTTCATTGCGTAGTACGATTGTTTGGGTTGCAAAGTTACGAATAAAAACTGAAAGAACGAAATTTAGCTCCGAAAAAGCATCCATCGTCCACTTTTTGTTAAACATTATTAAGAATGTGGGCTCTGTTTAGTGGTTTTCGCGATTAAGGACTACTTTTGTATAGAATTATGCGCGAAAGAAGCTATATCAGCAAATGGTTGATGGTGGTTTTGGGCTGTTGGGCGCTCCTCAGCGTCAAGGCCACTGAGTACCAGTTTAAGCACTACGACACCAGTAACGGTCTGTCGCAGAACACCGTGTTGGTCATTGCACAGGACAGCACTGGGTTCATGTGGTTCGGCACAAATGGTGGCTTGAACCGTTTCGACGGCAAGTCGTTCAAGGTCTATCGTAAGAGCCAGGGGCCCCACGGCATTGCTGGCGATCGCATTGAAGTCATCTACGAGTCTCGCGACCATCGGCTATGGATTGGCACCGAGCATGGCGTCTACATCTATTCTCCGACCACCGACTCCTTCAGCAAGTTTGACGTGCAGACCGCTGATGGCGAGCATGTTGGAAGCCATGTCAACGTGATAACAGGCGATGGTGACCGCGTCCTCATCGGCTGCATCGGACAGGGCATCTTTGTCTACGACATGGTTGCCAACACGCTTGTCCACCATCCATTGCCCGACTACCCCTCCGTGTCGAGCATCGTTGTCGACGAGAGCCGTACCATCTGGCTGGGCTTTTATGAAGGTGGCCTCTGCTACAGCCGCAATGACTTCCGTAACATTGTGGACTTCAAGGACCCCGACGGGCACAAGGTGCTCGACCGCCAGACCATCACGGGCATCATTCCCGACGAGCGGGGACACCTGTATCTCTGCTCCTCGGCCATGGGCCTTTCGGAGCTTGATATATATAATAAGGTGTTGACATCGCTTATTTCGACCGCCGACGGTAAGAGCATCTACGCCCACCACATCATTCGCAACGACAACGAGTTGCTGATGGCCACGGAGAGCGGCCTCTTTGTCTACGATCTCTCTCGCCGCCGCTACCAGCACTATAAATACGAGCCGACCAACCCCTTCTCGCTTTCCGACAATTCGCTGCAGACCGTCTTCCGCGACAAGAATGGTGATATCTGGGTAGGCTCCTATTTCGGTGGCGTCTGTTACTCGCCCCGTATGTCGTATGCCTTCAGCAACTACATTCCTCGCATCGATGTTCCCGGCTCGCTCCACGGCCGACGTGTGCGCCAGATGGTAGAAGACCCTGACGGGCATATCTGGATAGGCACCGAAGACGGTGGCCTGAACCGCCTGTCGCCACAGACGGGGCAGTTTGCCTATGTAGAGGCGAGTGCCGACTTCCCCAACGTGCAGAGCCTCTGTCTGGTGGGTGGCGAGTTGTGGGTTGGCACGTTTGCCGGTGGTGTCAAGGTGCTCGATGCTGCCACGGGTCGTCTTCTGCGTAGCTATAGCGCTGACGGTCAGCCTGGTTCACTTCGCGACAACACCGTGTTCTCGCTCTGTCTCACCCACGATGGACAGCTCTGTTTAGGCACCTTGGGCGGACTCTTCTACTACGATGCAGCGAGCGACAGTTTCAACAGTGTCAGTGAACTGCCCCAGCAGATTGTCTACGACATGCTGGAGGACAGCCACCACAATCTTTGGGTGGCCGTCTACGACCACGGCATCTATATGCGTCCGTCGGGCAGCAGCACGTGGCAGAGTTTTCGCAGTGCTGACAGCACTATGACGGGCGACAATGTGGTGAGCCTGTTCGAGACCTCGCAAGGTGTCATCTGGGCCACCACCGATGGCAATGGCGTCAGCAGTTACGATGCCCAGGCGCATCGCTTCGTTCAGCAGTCTATCCCCAGCTACCATCCCCAGCGAGTGGTGCTCGATATGGTGGAAGACGGCGAGGGCCTGCTCTGGATGACCACCAACGAAGGACTGCTGTGCTACAATCCCGAGAATGCCGCCACCCGCATGTTTACCACTGCCAATGGCCTGCTCGACAACAACTTCAGCTATAGTTCGGCCCTCCGCAGCTCTACGGGTCGCATCTACCTGGGGTGTAAGTCCGGGCTTGTCGCCTTCTCCACCGAGAGCTTTTTAGCGCTCACTGCCTCGCCCACCATTGTGGCCACTGAACTGGTGATTCAGGGACGCGTAGTCGACAACTTCACGGAGGAGTCGCCACTGACGCAGAGCATCACCTCCACCCGTGAACTCACGCTGCGTCACGACCAGAACTCACTGGCACTGAAGATCGCCGTGCTTTCCTACCGCGATGCCCAGGTGCGCCAGATCAACTACATCCTCGAGGGCTTCGACCACGAGTGGCAATACCTCTATAACGACAACTATATCCGCTACACTAACCTGCCGCCGGGCCATTACGTCCTCCGTGTTCAGGACATGACCACCAGCGGCAAGGTAGCCGAGCAGTACGTGCTGAACATCACCATCCTGCGTCCGTGGTATAGCCGGTGGTGGGCATGGCTGCTATGGGCCGTGCTGGGTGCCGGCTGCTTCGTGCTGGTTTACCACTACCTGACGCAGCGCTCACGGTTGAACCGCCGGCTGGCGATGGAGAAGTTCGAACACGAGAAGGAGCAGGAACTCTATCACAGTAAGATCAGCTTCTTTACCAATGTTGCTCATGAGATTCGCACGCCGCTGACGCTCATCAAAGGCCCGCTGACCGACATCCTTCAGCGTGGCGTGAAAGATGAGGAGGAACGCGAGAACCTGCATATCATGGACCAGAACGTCACGCGTCTGCTTGACCTTACCAACCAATTGCTCGATTTCCGCAAGACTGAGCGCAACGGTCTTCGTCTGAACTTCCAGCACTGCAACATCAACCAGTTGGTGAGCGATGTCAACGTGCGCTTCAAGCCACTGATGCAGAATCGCGGCATTGAGAACCATCTGCAGCTGCCCGAAGAGCCGCTGCAGGCTTGGGTCGACCGCGAGGCATTCACGAAGATTGTGAGCAACCTGCTGAGCAATGCCACAAAATACTGTGACCACCTTGTACAGGTGAGCCTCCGCCTCACTGACGACAACCAGTTGCTGCTGGAGACCGTCAACGACGGCGATCTTATAGCCCCCGAGGTGCGGCAGAAGATTTTTACGCCCTTCTATCGCGCTGATTCAGCTGAGGCACAGACGGGAACGGGCATTGGACTGGCACTGGCCCGCTCGTTGGCTGAGTTGCATGGCGGTCAGCTGACTATTGTCGACGATCCTTCGCTGAACATTTTCCGGCTGACGCTGCCCGTAGAGCATGGTGAGCACGTCATTCACCCACTGAGTGAAGACGCCTTGCCTGACGACGACGAGGCACCTGAAAGCCCTGACGAGCTCGAGGCTGAAGTCGACGAGCAGTTGCCGGCCGTCCTTATTGTGGAGGACAATGCCGCCCTGCTATCGTACGAGAAGAACCACTTGGCCCGCCACTACCGTGTGTTCTGTGCCGACAATGGCGAGCAGGCACTGCAGGTGCTTCAGGCCCATGAGGTAGACATCATCGTTTCAGACGTTATGATGGAGCCCATCGACGGTTTTGAACTCTGCCAACGCGTAAAAACCGACGTCACCACCAGCCACATCCCCTTCATCCTGCTCACTGCACTGACGCTCGACTCGGCAAAGGTGCAGGGTATGGAAAGCGGTGCCGACAGCTACATTGAGAAGCCCTTCTCGATGGACTATCTGTTCAGTGTCATCGAAAACCTGTTGCGCTCGCGTCAGAGCATCAAGCAGGCCTACGCCACCTCGCCCTTCCTGCAACAGGAGACCGTCTCCATCTCGAAGGCCGACGAGGCGTTCATGCAGCGTTTGGAGAAGGTGATGGCCGATAATCTCAGCGATAGCGACTTCGACATCAACGCCATGGCCAGCCAAATGTTCATGAGCCGCACAAACCTGAATCGCAAGATGCGCGGTCTGTTCAACCTCACACCTAATAATTATATTAAGGTGGAGCGGCTGAAGCGGGCTGCCCACTTGCTGAAGCAGGGCGACACCAAGGTCAACGAGGTGTGCTACCGCGTCGGATTCAGTTCTCCCAGCTACTTCACCCAGTGCTTCCAAAAGCAGTTCGGCCTGTTGCCAAAAGACTTTATTTCACAGCAAAATGCCTGACGGAACGGCTTTTTAGCACGTTTGGTTCGTTTTTAATGCTTTTATGTTCGATATTTACAGCCTTAATTCCTAAAAGGCTGTACCTTTGCACTGTCAAAAAATTAACTATTAACCCCAATTTTAAACGTTATGGTAAAAGCTTACTTTAATCAAGTTCGCAGACTGCTGGCAGTGCTCGTCGTCTGCTTCGTGGCAGCCAATGCTTCGGCTACGCCATTTAAGAACATCCATGTGCTGCTCGAGGCCAACGAGTCGGGACGTGGCGTAGTGTACATCAGAACCGAGGACCCCTCAAACAAGCAGACTCGCAAGGGAGAGAAAGCCACCCTGAAGGCCACCATCGGTGAGAATGGTAACGATGTCAGTCGTGCCGAGGGGGATTCGCTGCGTGGTATGTACATGATTTGGCTCTATGGTGAGCCCGAGGATGGCTTCGAACTGGCTGGTTTTAGTCTCGTAAAGAAGGCCGACGGCGAGTACACTGTTGATGACCTGCTCGTGTCTGCAAAGACTGACAACGGCAACTTCGACAGTCCTTATGCACCCGACAAGGTTGATGAGGGCTATGAGTTCGTCTTCAATGCCAACTGTGGCCGCCCCGAGGACGCGAAGAGCGAAAATGCCGATGCTTCCGATGCAGCACGTGAAGAAGCCCGCAGCAAAAACAACTGGAACGAGAATCCCGATCACCACATCTACGCCGTGTTTGTGCCAGAGGGCACCGTCCTGCCTGGCGCGGAGGGCGCGGAGGGCATCAACGACGTGAAGCTCAATGCTAAAAAGGGCCAGGCCTATACTCTTAGTGGCATGAAGGCAACCCGCGGACGCAAGGGCATCGTCATCGTCGACGGTCATAAGTCCGTGCGCTAAGACAGCCCTCTCACGAGGAGCCTGCCTGACAGCAGGACTGAAAGATCAACTGTTTAGAAGCCGATGGCCTTCCTATCCCAAGCCATCGGCTTCTTTACTAAAAACTACTGTGTTTTGTAACCATTAACACATACACTCAACGCAAGAACATTAAGCAATAAAACCAATAATTAAAATTGACTATGAAACAGAACTTTAGCAAGTTATTAGCGGCCTTCGTGCTCACCCTTATGGCAGTCACGGCTCAGGCCACACCCTACAAGAACATCTACGTGACTATTGAAGTCGTTCAAACAGGTGCCGGTACGGTCTATTTGGAAGCCCCAAGCGAAACCCACGGCTCACAGTCGGTAGCCGGCGTGAAGAGCGAACTGAAGGCCAGCTTCGGTGAGCAAGGTGAAGGCAACTACCCATGCCTGCTTCATGCTACGCCCAGTCAAGGCTTTGACTTCTTGGGCTTTGCTGTCAAGAACGAAAGGGGTGTCTACACCGAAGAAGACATCTTTAGCAAAGAAAATCCAGCCACTGTCAATGTGAACACTAATCGTGCAGAAGACGGTAAAGACAGTGCGCAAGGTGCCGATGATGGTTGGGCCCAGGCACAGGAGAAGAACAATTGGTCGGCCACCCCAGACTTTGAGTACGTAGCACTCTTTAAGGAGCTTGACCAGTCAGTGAACAATGTTAAGGTGGAGTATTACCAAGCTTTGTTTAGTGCTGTGCAGGACCAGACCTACGGCACCTGGACCAGCGAGCTCATCGAAGATGGCGCAAAGGTGAAATTGACGGCCGTGCCTGCTGAGGGCATGCGCTTTGTGTGTTGGCGTGACGTGACCGGTAACAAACTGAGCACTGAACTCGAAATGATTGTCGATAATGTCAACAGCACCTACAAGGTAGACTTTGACCTTCTTCCAATCACGATGCCAGCCACGCTTTGTACATTCAGCAGCGATAAGCAGGCCCGCTTCGATAACTGGAATGAAGAGGGTCTCAAAGCTTATAAAGTGACGGAGGTTGGCGATGTGCTGACACTTGTACAGGTGCGCCATGCCGGCCCTGGCAAAGGTGTGATCGTGGAAGGTGAGGTCGGTCAGACCTATGAGATGTCGTACCAGGGATTATTCTTGGATGAGGACAATTCTGACAATTTGCTTATCGGAACAGCCGATGGTCCAGTTGAGGCAAATGGCAATATCTTTGTACTTGCTGATGGTGAGCAGGGCGTGGGTTTCTACCGTCTGGCTTCAGGTGAATCCGTTCCACAGGGAAAGGCTTATCTGGAACTTGACACCAATGAGACTCGTACTTTTATTGGCTTCTCAGAGGATGTGTCCACAGAGATTGCAGGTTTGACTATTGGCAGTCAGTCAGCTTCTGTCTATAATCTTGCTGGCCAGCGAGTGAACGATGGTTTCAAGGGCTTGGTCATCCAGAATGGGCGTAAGCTGATCCGTAAATAGTAATAAGGTGTTGGTTATATGAAACGTAAGTATATATCAACTCAAACGAATGTCTACGAACTGTTAGTGACAATGGATATGTTGGCAGGCAGCGCTCCAACGGTTAAAGTTTATAATGATTATGAAGTGAATGGAGACCAAGTGCTGACGCGCCACAAAAATATATGGGAAAATGATGAAGATGAAGATAGCATCTGATTATCTGATTCGGAGATGTGTCTGTGGGCTGGCAGTTTTACTGCTGTCAGCCACAGACCTTTTTGCTCAGCAGGCTGACAGCAACGGACTGGCCACTGACATCACCGTGTCGCTGCTCGACGTTGCGCCGGGCTACTCCATTTACACTGCTCACGGCCATTGTGCCCTTCGGTTGCAGTGCCCTTCGGCAGGGCTTGACCTGTCGTTCACGTATGGCCTTGATGATACGGTTGAGAACCGTATCTCGTTTTTCACCGGCAAGGGTATGGGCGAATATTCTGCTGCCCACACTGATGACTATCTGAAGGACTATGCTGGCGAGGGCCGTCAGGTGAAGGAGTATGAGCTTAACTTTAGCATCGACCAGAAGCGCCACCTGTGGAAACTGCTCGACGATGAGTTGTCGCGTGGTGCTTTCCGTCCTTATAATTACCTGAAAACCAATTGCTCAACGATGTGCGCTCATGCTGTTGTGCGCGCTTTAAGTGGCGATGCTAACATCGTCTATGAATCCACGGCACCAGTGCTTAACGGCACCTATCGCGACCTTGTCCGCCAAGTGTCGAGCCATCGTCCGTGGGTGGACTTCTTCTGGAATACCCTGTTAGGCGCCGAGGGCGAAGAGCGCGGAAAGATTGAGGACAAACTGTCGCCATCGCTGCTTGTCGAGACATGGCAGCATACCGCCATCGTCGACTCGCTTGGCACCAGCCGTCCGATGCTGGTTGACAATGCTGGTCGGGTTGTGGTTGAGGGCGACGACGGCCTGCGGACCACGTGGTTCACACCAACCGTCTGCTTTGCGCTCTTGCTGCTGTTCGTCGTGCTGCTCACCATTGCTGAGTATCGTGGCCGTCTGTTGCGACTGGCCCACGGTGTCGATGTCTTGCTGTTTGTGCTGCAAACCGTCATCGGCTTCATTATTTGTTACATCACGTTCTTCTCTTCTCATGTCGGTGCAGCCGGCAACTGGTATGCCATCCCCTGCAATCCGGTCCCGTTCGTATGCTGGCTGTTGTTCCGTCATCGTAAAGGCTATCGGCGCCTTTTCTTAGTCTACTTTGTGGTGCTGTGCCTCTTCATGCTGTTGACGCCTTTCGTGGCTCAGCTCGATCTTCCGCATTGTCTGGTAGCTGCTATTCTGGCTGTCAGGTGCTTGGCGAATGGAAGATGGAAGATGAAAGATGAAAAATGAAAGATGAAAGATGAGAAATGAAAGATGAAAGATGAAAAATGGAAGATGAGAAAATGAATGAAAAATGAAACCAAACCGCCTTTTTCCTTTTTTCCTCTTGTTGTTTTCTTGTGCACTATGCGGTGCGCAACCTCATTCTCAACGCTCAGTTCTCCGCTCGGCCGAAGGACACTTGCCTTCAGCGGGACGTAATAATTCCCAATTCAATAACTTCTTTGTCGACGGATTTCATGGCGGACTTTATGGCCATTATCCGCTCGACACCTATACCCAGTTCATCGTCGACCAACTTGAGCAGTATCCCGACTGGTATGTTGGTCTCGAGATAGAACCAGAGACGTGGGACAGCGTAGCGGTGCGCACGCCGGAGGCCTATCGTCGTTTCAAGGAGAAAATCATAGGGCCGCAGGTGGAGGTGACCAACCCTACCTATGCTCAGCCCTACCTCTATAATATAAGTGGTGAAAGCATCATCCGCCAGTTTCAATATGGCATGGAGAAGCTGCGCCACCATTTCCCTGGGCTGTCGTTTACGACCTATAGCAGCGAGGAGCCCTGCTTCACTAGCCAGCTGCCACAGTTGCTGCGCTTGTTTGGTTTCAAGTATGTCTCGCTGAAGTGCCCTGATACTTGTTGGGGAGGCTATACCGAAGCCTATGGCGGACAATTGGTCAGCCTCGTTGGGCCAGATGGTACGGCGATGCTCGCCGTGCCGCGTTATGGTTGCGAAGACTTGCAGGAGGGCAGCGTCTGGCAGACCATTGCCTGGACTAATTCGGACGCTTTCCTGACGGCGTGTCGTGAAGCAGGCATCCAGCATCCTGTCGGCATGTGCTATCAGGATGCAGGCTGGACTTACGGCCCGTGGCTACGCGACAGGAAAGGCAGTACGCAGTATGTGCGCTGGACCGACTATATCGAACAGCTCACGCCTCAACACACTGATGACGAATGGCACTGGTCGCAGGAGGATTTGCATCCTGCTCTGATGTGGGGCACGCAGGTGTTGCAGCGCATTGCCCGTCAGGTGCGACAGGCTGAGAATCATCTGGTACAGGCCGAGAAGCTTGCCGCTATCATGGGAGAGCCGTTGCCAAAGGACAGTGTCGATGAAGCTTGGCGCACGCTGATGCTGGCTCAGCACCACGACTCGTGGATTGTGCCTTACAATGGTCTGCGTGGTTACGGCACGTGGGCTGATGCCATTCGCCAGTGGACCGACTTTACCAGTAGCTTTGCCCTTCGCCATCTCGGTGCAGGCGAGGGGAGGGCAGACGACGAGCTTCCGGCTGACAAGGTGGCAAGCGACAAGGGGGCAAGTGACAAGGGGGCAAGTGACAAGGGGGCAAGCGACAAGGGGGCAAGCGACAAGGGGGCAAGTGACAAGGGGGCAAGTGACAAGGGGGCAAGTGACAAGGGGGCAAGTGACAAGGGGGCAAGCCCCCTTGCTTCAGGCGCGGGTGGGGCGCTGATGGTCTATAATACTACGGGCCATGCCCGCCACGAAGTCATCGAGGTCGAAGGGCACCTGATGGAAGTCGATGTGCCTGCCTTTGGCTGTGCACCATTAATGGTTAATTCACAATTCTCAATTCACAATTCACAATTCACAATTCACAATTCTCAA
>JAFPZD010000214.1 GCA_017417465.1 Prevotella sp.
TTCCACATGAAATCAAACTTGCTGGATTCGCTGGAATCATCATAACTATTGAAATCGTATGTTCGACCTTGTGTAAAGTCCCACCCCCGAATGAAATAGGTGAACAGATTCATGGTCTCGTATTTCAGTTTGGTACAGAGTTCATTGGCTACCTCATAGGCTGCAGCATAATCTTCGATAAGATTGATGTAGTTGCCAAAGCTGTTCTGACTATGGTTGAGGTTGACTGGTGTGATGGTCGATGTCTTACGGTCCTGGTTGGCAACGGTCGGTCCGCCGGCCGTCTTGGCAAGAGACGGCAACGGCCATTCGACATTGCCTTCTGGATTGTTGTAATACCAGTTGTTCCACGTGTTGTACATGTCATTGCGCAGGGTCCAAAGCGACCTGCCTTCCTCGCCCTTGATGAAGTCGCTGTTGACGACTGTTCCGTTGCGCTCGAAGATGAGCGACTCAGAGGCAAACGGAATATAGGCATCATCAAAACTGTACTGGCCGATGGCACGGTCGCCGATGAACGTCCACTTTGAGAGGTATGACAAGTAGAGATAGGGGTCGATGAGACGGAATGGCGTTTTGCCATACTTGGCGTTTTCAAATACCAACTGTTCGTCGGTCAGCAATTCCTCGCCATTCTCATTCTCGAACGAAGACTCGTAGGCGAAGGTGGGAGCGGCCTCTGGGCGAACACCCACGAAGGGCAGCGAGTAGGGCAGGATTTCGCCCGTGATGGCAGAGTTGGTGGCCTGGAGCCACGAGTCGTCCTGCTTGCCCGTAATGCCTTTGACGGTGACATCGTGTGGTGCGGCGGTGAGCCAGAGGTCGACGATGGCGCGGGTGCTGTCGTTCTTGCTGTCGAGTTTGTATGTGTAGGTGAGCTGCAGGTGGTAGAGCTCGTTGCTGAAGTCGTAGCCTGCCTTCGAAGCAGCGTTGGTAAACTCGCTGATGCGGTTGAAGGCGGTGGCGGGCTCGAGGTTCACGCAGTTGTCCGCGTCAATGATCTTCACGTCGCGCGTCTGCGTCTGATGCCATCCGGCGTCAGGATTCTTGGTGTTGAACTCATCGGCCTTATAGGCGGTGAGCACCCACTGCAGGCGTTGCTTGGTGTCGTCGTTGAAGAGATGGCGGTTCAGGGCGATGGTGGGATGCATGATGTCGTTGATATAGGCGGTGGTGTAGCCCTCGCCGCCACTCTGCACCCTCGTGCCGTCGACCGACGGGTAGGCCAGTGCGACGTATGGCGTGAGCGTGCGCACGGAGTCGAGCTGGATGGCTTCCTCACGCTCGGTCTTGGTGCGGAAGAACCATAGCTTCGACTGGCGCCACTTGATGTATTCGGGCTCAGCTTTGCCGCCGTCGGTGTTGACATACTGACACCAGACGCGCTTGCCGTTGTCAATCTCGTAGGCATCGGCCATGAGCACCAGCACATAGCAGTGGCCAGGTTTGAGGTCCATGTTGCTGAGATGGAAGAAGTTGCCCTTCGACTCGCGGAAGCTGACGTTGACTTCGTTCAGGTATGGGTTCTTCAGTGCCCGGTAGCCGAAGCTGGAGTTCTTGTAGAGGTTGTTGGAGGCGATGACCTCGTCGAAGCTGGCGGTCTCGCTTCGGTGCAGGGGCGCATTGCCCTTGCGGGTGTAGGTGAGGTCGCGGCCCCACATGGCCCACGAGGTTTCGCAGACGGTGTTCTCGCGCTTCTGGCAGTTGGATGCCAGATACTGCATGAACATGCCATAGAGGCCTTCGCCGACCTGCAACTGTCCGCTGCGTCCCTGTGGCTTGATGACGTCGTCCCAACTGATAGCGCCCAGTGCCTTGTAGAAGTCCTCAGGTTCGAAGCTGTGGTTGTTGTACATCTCCTGTGAGTAGAGCATGAGCTGGGTATTGATGTCGCCGAGGTCGAACAGACGCACGCCCATCTTCATGTCGTTGAGGTTGGTGTTCTGATCCATGTCGAACACATAGGTGCGCGAGGCATAGATGTTGAACAGCGAGTCGGCCTCACCGGTGCCGGCACTCTCGACGACGTCGGGCAGATAGCTCGGGTCGACCAGACGGTAGTGGCTGCCGATCGACGAGTTGGTGGTGAACGTCATGCGGCTGGCGTCGCTTGCGGAGATGGCAAACTCGGGCTTATACCATGCCTCGTAGAGGCTGTCGCTGCCGAGGCTGACGCCCTGGAACAACTCGAAGCCGTCGAGGGCATTGCCCTGGAAGGGGATACAGCGGTCGCCGGCTGAGAACGAGAACTTCTTGTTGATGCTGAACAGTCCGCCGAGGAAGCTCATCTTCACGCGGGCCTGACCCTCCACCCAGGTGGGGTTGGGGAGTCCGATCTCGAGCAGTCCGCCGATGCCGGCTTTGATGAGTTCTACTTCTTCGTTGATGAGCGAACCGATCTTGATGCGCACGCCGAGCGAGGCGCCGAGGTAGGCGTAGAGCTGTCCCATGGCATACCAGCCGTTCTTACCCATCTCAGAGAAGGTGTTCATGCAGATGGCGGTGTTGCCGTAGTGCACGAGGGCTGCATCGAAGCCGGCAATGGCCTCGAGGTTGCCGTAGATGAGGCCGAGGTCGAGCTCGATGCCGCCCCATGCCGATGCTCCCACCATGACGCCGCCCTCGCAGCTGTTGGGATCGAGGAGCTTGCGCACGGCGTTCTTGCGCGAGTTGTTCACCTTCGTCATGTCGGCGCCCATGTCGGTGCCGGCATTCTTATGGCCGGAGAGGAACTCGGTGATCTTCGACGGGATCTCAGGCAGCGCACCGCCGTCGGGCAGCTCGTTGCCGAGGCAGAGGTAGGCGTCGGCGCCCAGCTCGGCACTGCAGATATTGCTCTTGAAGTCGAGCAGGATGAAGCGGCAGCGCTTGTCCTTGGCGGGCTGGCCCACGTAGAGATGCCACTTCGGGGTGGAATAGGTCTCACTGTTCTTCACCCACGTGATCTTCAGTTCGAGCGGCACGTTGAAGGTGCCGCTGGTGCCCAGCTCTTCTTGCTTCTCCTTGTCTTCCGCTTCTTTCTTGGCTTTTTCTTCGGCAGTCAGCTCTTTCTTCTTGTCGCCTTCTTCGATGTTTGACAGTTCGCCTAAGCCTTGCTTGGGAGCCTCGCTCAGCAGTTCGTTGGCAACGCCTTGCACCTCGTTCTGGAACTTGTCGAGCTCAGCCTTGGCGGCCTCGAGCTTCTCGTTGGCCTTCTTGACCATGTCTCCCAGCTCGTTCTTGGCAAAGGAACCCTCGGCGGTGATGTTGAGGCACAGGTAGCGGTCGGTGGTCTGGCCTGAGAGGTCCTTGGCATTCTCATAGATGAGGCTGACGTCGGCCTTGATGATGCCGCCGACGGCCTCGCAGTCGCCGTTGAACATGAACGTCGAGAGGCAGCTATTCTTACGGTCGTAGACCACCAGCAGGTCGAGGTCGGCCTTCAGGGTGCTCTCGCCCGAGGATGCCGCCATGCCCAGTCCGAAGGCAACGCCGATCATGCCGTAGTAGGGCTTGGGGTCGCCCGAGAACTTGTCGATGGCTTTCTTCGGGTCGCCTGAACCTCCCGAGCCGCCCGGGGTGGGCCGGCAGTTGAAGTAGAAGCCGCCGGCTATGCGGGTGATGACGACGGGGTCGATGCGCAGCATCTGACTCGAGAGGCTCGCCATGAAGTAGCCCCAGGAGTAGATGGTGTCGTTGTCGACGTAGCGGTCGTAATAGTAGTTGTAGTCGGTAGAGCCCTTGCCGCTCTTCTTTGCCTGCTCGACGGCGGCTTCGGCCAAGGTCTTGGCGTTCTCGCGCATCTTCGTCTTGTCGTCCTCGGTGGCGGTGTACTTGAAGTAGCCGCCCTTGCACTTCAGGCCGAACAGTCCGGTGATGTCCATGTCGAGCTCGCCGGCATAGCCCTTGCTGCCCTTGCCGTCGTCGCCGATCTTCAGCGTGCCCTTCATGTGGATGGCCGTGAAGTCGAGGTCGAGGCTGAGCGAGTCGAACTCCACATCGCCGTCGGAGAGGTACCACTCGCTGACGGAGCCCTGCTTATGCAGCGTGGAGGTGATGGTGATGCCCGCGTCGACACAGATCTTATCGTCGACGAGGCCGATGCCACCGGCAATGGCCAGGCCGAGCTTGTCGCCCGAGAGCGAAGGCTTGAACGAGGTGAGGTTGAACGAGAACGGACCGATCTTCTTCCGCTCGGAGGCCAGCGACCACTCGCCGTAGTTGAAGTAGCACTCCTTGCTGAGCTCGAGTTCCTCGCCACCGGCCAGCGGCACGTAGAGGGCCGACTTCTTCCACTCGGTAATCTTGTCTTCCTGAGCCTTGATGCCCTCCTTATGGGTGTTCTTCGGGTCGATGCCGAAGTCCTTCCATTCGGACAGCTTGCGGTTCGACAGGCGCATCTTCGCGAAGTGGATGCCAGGCAGCCTGAGCGGCAGCTTCTCGTTGCCAATCTTCTCGGCCACCTTCGCCAGACGGGTGTTGATGTTGTCGGTGCCGGCGAGGGTGATGTCGCCCGCCAGGCAGAGCTCCACCTGCGTGTCCTGTCCGGAGCCGTCCTCCTTGTCGACTGATTCGACGAGCAGGAACGTCTGCTTATCATGCAGTTTCAGGTCGGCCAGGAAGAAGTTGAGCGACAGGTCGCCCACGAGCTCGGTGGTGAAGAGGTAGGCCAGGCGGTCGTCGGTATACTCCTTGCGCGTCTTCGTGACCTTCGTCTTGCCGTCGCTGCTCCAGGCCTGATACTTCACTTCGCCGGGCTTCGTCAGGTGGCGTATCTGGCAGGTGTAGGTGAAGTCGTTCTCCTGCTTGTCAGACTTGTCGTCCTTACCGCCGGTGCCGGTCTTGCCGCCCGACTTCTTGTCGTCGGCATTCTTCGAAGGTCCGCCCTTCGACTTCGACTCGGCGTCGGCCTTGTCGTCGGCAGCCTTGCCGAGCAGGGGCACGCCGAAGCCGCCGTGCAGCACGCAGTTGTCGAAGTTGTTCTGGATGATGTCGACGGTGGCATCGGCGATGGTGAACTTCCAACCGCCGAGGCTGCCGGTCTCAGCATCGAGGATGTTGTCGGCAAACACCTGGCAGGTGACGCCGGAGGCATCGATGAGCATGTTGCGGGTGCCTACGCTGAGGCCTTCCTCGCCATTGCCGAAGACGGCAAACTTCGGGAAGCCTACGGCCAGGCTGCTGACGTAGAGTCCTTGCCAGGCATCCCAGTCGTTCTTCACGTAGGTGCCGCAGAGGTCTTCGTTGAAGGTGTTGCTGGGGAAGAGCTTCTTCACCTCGTCGAGCGTGGGCATGCCGTCGCCGTTGCGCGAGAGGTGGTGGTCGAAGATGATGCGCATCTCGTTCTTGTCCTTCTCAGGTCCGAACGTCCAGCCCGGCAGGTCGACCACCTCAAACGGGGTGAGCGTGCCGGTGGCCAGGAAGTCGCAGGCACTCTCGCCGGCATAGATCGTCGCTGAGAGGTCGGCCAGGGCGGGGATGTCGTCGTTCACCTTGCCGTCGATGAAGCGCTTGGTGTTGGGTATCGACATGGCTATCTGCATGCCGAGGGCATCAAACTCGTCGTTCTCCCAACGGATGAAGCAGCCGTCGCCGCTGTCGGGGTCGAGGGGGTTGGAGGGTGCCTTGAAGATGAGGCGGAAGTCGCTCGACGGGTCTTTGATAGCGAAGTTGCTGAGCAGTGCGAGCACGCCGTCCTCGGGGAAGAAGCGGTCGGGCTGTACGCACAGGCGCGGTGCACCGAAGACGAGCACGTCCTGATCCTCGAAGATGTCGCTGTTGGGCAGGGCTATCTCGCCGATGACGTTCATCACGGCTGCCGACGGCGAGAACGACATGTTGGCTATCTGCACGTTGAAGTCCTTCGGCAGGTGCTTCTTGATGTCCTCAGGAATCTCGGCGGGGAAGTAGACATCCATCAGGTTGCCCTGCTGCCAGTTGTTCCATACGTTCTCGGCCTTCTTGTAGGCAGAGTAGTACTTGCCGAGGTTGTAGCCCTTGGCCAGGTTGTAGGCCTCGCCCTTGGCGTCCTTCTCGACGAAGTTGTTGATCTTATCCTGCACGCCCTCGGGCAACGCCATGTTGCCGAAGATGTCGTCGAGCGAGGCAGAGGAGAAGAGGGAGTCGACAAACTGCTCGGAGGTGTAGTCGAGGCCGGCAAGCTTGTTCTCGCTCTTCGGGTAGGTCTTGCAGGTGCCGTCGAAGACCACGTTGTCGGTGTTCACCTTCAGCGCGTCGAACTTCACGGCGATGCGCAGCGACATGGAGCCCGGCGACCAGTTGATCCAGCCGGTGCCCTTCAGCGTCTTCTTGTCCTTGTCGAACTCCACCTGGTCGTACTGGTCGTCGAAGGTGAGCGTCCAGGCGCCGATGGTGAGTTTTGTGTTCTTGTCGGGCTTCTTGCTGATGAGTGTCTTGTTGCTGACGTTGGCGGTGCTCTGGCCGCAGTGGTAGGTCTCGTCGAAGTGGGTGGAGAGGGCAAAGTCGATGAAGTTGAGCGAGTCGGGCAGCATGCGGATCGACTTCTCGTTGGTAGCCTCTGCCGTGACGCGGAGGTAGAAGTAGTCGCCGAGCGTGATCTTATCCTTCAGCTCGTCCCACTTGATGGTGTCCTTCAGCTCCTTGGTCTCCTTCTTGATGATGGGCTTCGAGGCGAAGATGGCCTCGCGCGTGTCGGCGCTGTTGCCGGTGTAGAGGGCTAGGGTGTACTTGAACTGTACGGTGTCCTGCTCCTCGCCCTTGCCGCCGGCGAACCACGCCTTGCGCCACTCGGCCTTGACGTCCTCGCCGTAGTAGATCTTGCGACCCATCATGCCCGAGAACGTGGGCGAGGTGAGCATGGGCTGCTCGAAGATGTAGAGCGAGTCTTCCTTGTCGGCATCGACATCGGTGCTGTCGAGTTCAAGCTGATAGTCGTCGTCAACGGCGGGGTCGATGAGCTGGAACAGCATGATGGGGCTCTTGCCCTCGTTCTTCAGCAGCGAGAAGTTGATGCTGTTGTTGGCGAAGTAGGGCGTGGAGGCAGTGATCTGCATGGCGAAGACCTTGCCCTTGTGCTTGCCCGACTCAATCATCTGCAGCACGTAGGCGGGGTCGATGCGATAGGTGTTGCCGGTGATGTGCTTCTTCTCGAGGAACACGGGCACGCCCATCGACGACATGGCCTCGTCGGGCTGCAGCGAGCCGAGCTCGACGATGCGGATGCTATGCTCAAACTGCACGGCCGAGGCATTGCAGTTGAGCGTGGGGGCTATCCAGGTGAAGGTGGGGTTGTTCTTGTCGACCTTGACAATCTGCAGCTCGCCAAAGCCGCCATCGGCATCGGTGGGTGCCGGCGAGAGGAACTTCGGCGCTTCGGCCTCGTAGCAGATGTTGAAGATGGTGTTGCCGCTGTTGGGCGCGCTCACCGGCACGGGCACCGTGAGCTCGGGGTCCCACTTGTAGGCGGTGACGAAAGCCTCATACTCGCCCTCGGGCATCAGTCCGAAGTCGTTGTCGGTGATGCTGAGGTGGCGGCCGTCGCGGATGTAGATGTCGTTCAGGTCGAAGTGGTCGAAGAGGTGGCGCATCTCTATGCTGTTCAGCGCCTTGTGCTGGTTGGGCTGCAGCACGATGGGCTGGCGCGGGATGTGCAGTTTCTCAACGTTCGTGCTTACCCACAGCACCTTGTCGGGGAAGCGTTGCTCAATCTGCAGTCCGAGGTGGACGAGCTGCTGCTCGTCGGTGTTGTTGAAGAGCTGGATGGTGAAGAAACGTCCGGGGTTGTCGACATACTGGCCTGCCTGCGGTGGCAGCACCTGCTGCACCGGCGACACCATCACCGTGACTTCCTGGGCCAGAAGCCTACCCCCATCCCCTCCCTGAAGGGAAGGGAGCAACACTGTCATGGTTATGAACAGCAGGACAAAGTGGGCTTTCACACTCTGTAACATCTTCTTTGCTATATGTTGGCTGACCATCTTACTCATATTGTCGTTGCGTTTTGATTGTTCTTATTTTCTTTTACTCCCCTCCCTTTAGGGAGGGGTTGGGGGTAGGCTTCACCTGGGAGGGGTTGTGGGTAGGCCTACTCCCCCTCTTTTAGGAGGGGGCGGGGGGAGGCTTTATTCCTTTTTCGCCTTTCGCTTGATGTGCAGCAAGGTGAACGTGTAGGCGTAGTTGAGCGAGGCGGTGATCTCGGTGGTGCCGCGGCTCTCGTCGTCCTTGGCGATGTTGACATCGCTATACTTGTTGATGCCGGCATTCATCGAGAACGTGTGGACCTTGGCCAGCGTGTAGCCGGCGGTGATGTAGCCGCCGATGGAGAGCATGCGCTGCTGGTCGCGGATGTCGTTGTAGCACACTGAGAGCGTGGCCGACGTGTTGAGGTTCTTCTCCTTTAGGAACGAGCGCCCGGTAGAGATGGAGAGCACGTCGGTGGTGTAGCGGGTGTGGTAGCCGTCGCTCTGCTGGTGGCTGAACGACGTGGTGAACGACATCTCCCAGGGCTTCACGCCGAGGCTGTAGCTCAGGCCGGCAGCCATCGTGCGCACATCGCTCTCGCCGGTGGCGAAGCGGTTGAGGTCGCTGTTCTCGGTGTAGTTGGCCGAGAGCGAGATGGCATGGTCGAGCAGTTCGCCCTCGAAGCTCACCGTGGGCGTGACATAGACGGAGTGCATGATGCGGTTGACGCGCGTGGTGTCGTTGACGTGTGCCTTGCCGTCGCTCTGCAGCTGGCGGTAGCCGCTGTAGCCTGCCGAGAGGCTGATGTTGCGGCCGATGGTGGTTGAGGCGTTGGCCGAGTAGACGAAGCCGCGCGTGGTGTAGAGTTGGTTGCGGGTTATGTTGTCCTCCTGACCCGAGAAGGTCGCGGAGAGGGCTATCTTCTTAAACAGGGTGGTCGAGGCGTTGATGCCTAAGGAGTGGTAGTTGTTGCTGGTGTAGTAGAGGCCGAGGGTGGTGTAGTCGGGCTGCACCATGCGGTAGAACACCGACGTCTGGAAGTTCTTCAGCGAGAGGTTCATGCTCACGTCGCCGGCAATGCGCATCAGCGACGAGTAGCGGGCCTCGAAGACCGATGCCCAGCGGTCGGTGGCGGGGTTGTCGACACGCTGCGACTGCGTGTCCTTGGTGAACGCGGAGAAGGCGAGGTTGCCGCGCAGCGACAGCCACTTCGTCACGCCGAGGCCTCCGCGCAGGGCCACGGCGATGTTTTCTTGCGGGCGCACGCGGTCCTGCCAGTACTCGTCGATGGAGCTCAGGCGGTCGTAGGCGCGCAGAAGGTAGAGGTCGAGGTAGTTGCGGCCTGAGCCATAGCCCACCTTAAAGCCCCAGGCGTGGCGGCTATACTGCGGAGCGCGTGCCGTCGGGTCGAGGGGGTCGTCGTTGATGGCATTGCGCAGCTCGCCGTAGAAGGCGCCGAAGCGCAGCTTCTGCGAGTTGTACTCCAGTCCGATGCCGTTGAACGACATGTTCATGATGTAGGTCGACAGGGCCATGTTGGAGCGGCCGAAGTGTCCGCGCCAGTTCTTGTAGGTGGGGTCGATGTGGAACGAGATGTGGGGGAAGCTCCACGATGTGTTGTTGTTGCCATAGTAGAAGGCGAAAGGCAGCGAGATGCCATAGAGCTGGATGTTCAGGTTGGCATAGATGGAGTTGCTCCACGGCGAGCGATAGCCTGCGCCCATCGAGGAGTAGTAGTAGGTGTTCTGCGTGCCGATGGCACCAGAGATGATGAGTGGGTCGCTCTTCGCGATCGTCGATATGGTGTGCTGACTGATGGTCTGCGCGCCTGCTGCTGCCGGCCATAGGGTCAGCATCAGGGCTATCAGGCGCAATAGGGGGCGGTTTGGTCTCATCATCGGAAAAGCTTAATGTCGCTAAGCGACGTTCAAATGCTGCTTCGCAGCGTTCAAGGTTCAAATGTCGCTACGCGACGTTCAAAGGGAAACCTCTCCCCCCGCCCTCCCCAAAAGGGGAGGGGGAGGGAAGAGGCGTGGGCTTTTACTTCACAACAATCTTCTTCACGCTGCCATCGGCCATGCGCACGATGTTCAGACCGCGACGCATCTGCTGCTGGCGAACGCCATTCTGATTGTAGATGGCCTCAGAGGAATTGTCAATTGTCAATTCTCCATTTTCAATTTCCTCGATGCCAGTGACGACGGCCTGACTCGACAGCTTCACGGGCTCCTTCAGCGAGCCGAGGCGCTGCTTGGTCTTGAAGGTCTGGTCGACATCGCTATACTCGCCGGTGGCGGTGTTGTAGAGCTTGAACGACACCTGCTCACCACCATTGGTGTGGACGGTGATGAAGAACTTGCCGTTCACATAGCGACCTTCACCGCGGCACTCGTCGCCGACGAAGGCTCCGAGCGACCAGTCCTCGGCATTGGGAAGCACATCGAACTCGGCCACCATGGTCATGTTGTTGACAAAGCGAGTGTGGTCGTAGTTCCAGACGCGGCTGCCTTCGCGGGCGGGAGCGTGGTTGGGATTAGTGCCCTCATTTCCCTGACTCATGACTCCCACTTCTGCAAAGAAGGTGTAATACTGATCGGTATCGTAGGGATTGTAAACCAGATAGCCTTGTCCTGGTTCGAGGTATTGGAGATCGCCTTCAAAGTCTCCCTGAATATATTCAGCCGAGCCGCTGTTCTTAGAGACGATGACGACGCCGTCTGCTTGTCCTACGTCAAAACGATATCCATCACTACTTGAGTATTTGAGGGTGCGGTTGTAGAAATATGGACAGCCTATCCAGTTCCAGCCAGGTTTGAGCGTTCCTTGCAAATTTTGCTTCATGATGTTGCCGCCATAGATAGTACTCTTGTGTGCGGAAGTCATGTTGACCTTGTACATCTGGCTTTGGGAGATGTAGTTAAGCGAGCCCCACCAGCCCCAACTTGGGTCGTTGTACGACTGGTCGTCGTAGGTACGGGCTTCGATGACATTATCCTCGCCGAATACTCCGTAGAAGGTATTGATGTCCTCATCGATATCACCATAAGGATTTGAACGCCACTGCCAGCCAGCAGCAAATTCTGCCACGTAGGGAACTTCGAAGGTGGTCTCGCTGATGGTTCCCCCACCATTCTGAATAGCTTTAACGGTATACGAACCAGGCAACACGGCATCATAAGAACATGATCCTTCGTTTATAGATCCTATATCCATATGAGCATACCAATCACTAAATTCCTCTTCCCAGCTGAGTTCTAAGTAAAAGTCGTCCCAATTGAATTCGGCATTAGCTGGTATGGGAGTAAGCTCGATGGTGCCACTACGAGGATCTTCGTCGGGAGTGATCGTAAAGTTAAATCCCTGCAGTCCTTCCGAGATGACGATTTGGAACGACTTAGTGGTGCTTTGCTTGACGATGCTCTCACTCGTTCCATTGTAATTGCTGTAGTCATTCCAGTTTAGGGTGAGGGTGACGGTATTCGTTGAGGATGTGAGTTGTATCTCTTCACCATATAACATTAAAGAACCATGGTCAAACGATCCATACCACTGAGAGAAAATTCCATCGAACTCGAGAGAGCCTTCGGGGGTAGATCCTGCGGGTGACCATGAAATGTTGTTTTCGACATCAGTCTTGACAACTTCAGATTCAATGTTGGTTGTGTAGCTAAGTTTCTCCTTGAGGAAGACAATCTCCTTAGCTTGATTAACGACATTCATGTCTAAATATATGACGGTGTTCTCCGTGCCTCCATTTGCCAAGATGCGAAGACGGGTTTGACCTTCCTCGTTGGCAACAACAGAGCCATCAGTGATGGTGAACAGATTCTCACCGTTGTTGTTGATCTCAGTGATGGTGAACGTCTTGTCGGTGGCATCTTCAGGGAGTATCGTTACGCGGCTGGCAATCCACTGGTAGATGTCGTCGCCCACGTTACAGATGGAACTCGTGCCCGTGAAGTTGGACAGCGTGATGCTTTCTACAGGCACTACGATGTTGATCGTGATCCACTCGGGGTTGGAGGGATAGAGTTTCGTGCCGTCGGCACGCTCTATGTACGGACGCACCTTGGTAGTACCGCCCTTGATGGGAGCACTGGTGAAGTTAAATCCTTCATCGAGTGAAATGTATTCGGGGTCTACCTCCCATCTCGGCCAGTCAGTGGCATCGGCAGGAACAAGTTCATAGGCTAACACTTCTTCTTGGTCAACAGTCAGGGAGTTGATCATGAAGCGTGTTAAAGTGGTGTAGTCGCCTTTAGAGACCGTCAGCTCCGGAGTCACGATGTTGATGGCTGTAGCGGGCTGCTTGACTTGGAAATAGGCTGACGCAATCGGCTCGTTAGCCCCCGGGCAGATCAATTGTACTTGACAGGACTGTTGTGTTATTTTCAAACCTGTCAAATAGCTGCCGGATACACTTGCGTACTCTTCATAACCGTCAACTCTGTAGAATGCGTTCAGAGGAACCTGAGCATCGGCAGGGGTGATGGTCAACAGCGTGTTCAGGTCGATGGTTTCACCCACGTTGACGGTGAACGGGGTTTGCATGGTCACCTCGGTGGGGACGGTCAGCGTGAGCTTTATACGGCTATCAGCGTTACTTGGCGGGGTGCCATAGGTAGCTTGATTGCCGTAATTGAGATCGGGTCCACCCACCTGAGTAACTACGTACTCAGCGCCCGTAGAGGTGTCGTAGGCCATGAAGTTGATCGGCTTGCCTTCGTCATCGGTGTTGTCGTAGCCACCAGGAACCTCGATATAGAGGTATGGCTTGCCGTCACCACCAGTGCGGGTAGCATTTGCATAGCTTTTGGCAAAACGACACTCGCCGTCGATGAACGCGGCAATCTCAAGGTTGGCCGTATTGGCGTTAGTGGTCAGGTCGGCATAGATAATGGTCTTTCCCGCTGATTGGTTGGTGTGCGGATTCGACCAGTGTTGTGCCCACACCCCTATTGAGCTTAGCAATAGGAGCGAAAGTAAAGATACTAATTTTTTCATAATCTTTGCTTTTTAATTGTTAGTACTCATTTTTATTGTTTTTATATTGTTGTTCGCTTAACTACTCATTATTATATAAATAATGTACGCGCGTGGAGACTATTTTTGGAGTATCTTGCGCACGCTGTTGTCGGAGTATCTGACGATGTGTACCCCGCGGCCGTGGCTGGGGGCGAGCGTTCTGCCAGCAGCATCGTACACGGCGGCACCCCTCCCTTCAGGGAGGGGTTGGGGGTAGGCTTCGTCTGTGAGGGGTTGGGGGTAGGCTATGCCCGTCACCTGCTCCTCGGAGTGCAGCACCAGCGGCTGGCGCAGCGACCCCATGCGGCGCTCGCCCGTGATGGTCTCGTCGACACGATACTGCTGACCTGTGGGCAGATGGCAGAGGCGGAAGCTGACGCGCTCGCCCTGACGACCGTGCACGGTGACGAAGAACAGGCCGTCGACATAGCGGCCCTCGCCACGACACTCACTACCCACGAAAGCCCCCAACGAATAGTCGGAGGCAAGCGCCAGCTCGGGCATCGACACCACCATGGTCATGTTGTCGATGAACGGCCGCGCATCATAGTGCCAGGGCGAGTTGCCATAGGCTCCCCTATTGTCGTTAGGATTGTTGCCGTAGGCTTCCCCCTCTCTGGAGTTCCCCCTCTCTGGAGTTCCCCCTCGCCTCTTGGAGAGGGGGGTAGGGGGTGAGGCCGGGGGGTAGGGGGTGAGGCCGGGGGATAGGGGTTGATGCTGTCCAAGCTCTGATGCAAACTGCATTGTCAGCGGCGACTCGGTGGGGTTGTAGCAGAGCAGGCTCTCGCCGGCCGGCACCACGCTGAGGTCGCCCACCCACTGGGTGCCGTCCCACTCGGCCGAGCCGCGCTCCTTGGCCACGAGCACCATGCCCACGGGCAGGGCTGGCGTGGCGCTGACCATCTCGCTGAGCGGGCGGTCGTAGTAGTAGGGCGACGGCGTCCACGTCCACATACCATCGACGGCGAAGTCGAGGCCGTCGACGAGGCTGCCCTCCCAGATGCGACCCGTGGCGGGACCGGATGCCATGAGCACCTTGTAGGCGGTGTTCCGCTGCAGGCCTTCCTCCATCAGGGTGCCGAAGTAGCCCCACTGGGGGTCGTTGTAGAGCAGGTGGTCCTGCGTGCGTATCTCGGTGAGGGCGTCGCCATGGTAGACACTCTCGAACGTTGCCGCCGTGACGTCGCCATAGCAGTTGGTGAGCCACTGCCAGCCCTCATTGAGGTGGACGGGATAGGCTACGGCAAACGATGTGAAGGGCTGCGTGCCGGTGGCATCGTAGAAAGGAACGTCGATGCCGCTGAACGTGACGTTGATGCGGCCGGGGATGAGCGGCGTAATCGTAAGAGCCTCCCCCGTCCCCTCATGAAGGAGGGGAGACCGTACGTCGACAGCCTGCCAGTGGGCGGGGGTGCCGGTGAAGCTGATGTTGATGTCGGCGGCATGATAGGTGGCATCGGCAGGGATGGGGGTGAGCACCATCTGCCCCGTCTCGCCGGCTGCCAGCGCGTCGACGCTGACGCGGAAGCCTTGCAGCGGCTCGTAGCGTGCATCGAACGTGAGAAGAATGGGGTTGGAGGGTGTGCCCTCGCTCTCGCCGGTGAACAGCACCTGGCGTGAGGGTGTGGCCTCGTGGTCGTAGTCGTTGGTACGGTCGTAGACGAGGAACTGCATCGGCTTGCCGGGGTCGGCATCACGGTCGCCATGCACGCGGATGACGTAGAGGCGGTGGCCGTCGTCGCCGAGGGTGGCATCGGCAGCTCCGCGACACTCGTCGCCAATGAACGCGCCTACACGGAAGCGAGTGGCGTCGTCGTCGGTAGCGGCATCGCCAGTGGCCAATCGTGCATAAACGATCGTCTCGTCGTTGAACTGTCGTTCGTCGACGGCGTTCCAACTCTGTGCCTGTGTGAATAGGGCGGTGGTCAGTAATAGCAGTAGTGTGGTCAATCGTCGCATAGGCTTATATCGTTGTTACGGCTTCAAAGTTAACGTTTTTTAAACAAAACGTCGTGTTTCAACAGCGCGTATGTTTGTCTGTAGCGCGCATAAAGATGTCATAACCGCGCGTTGGCTATTTTCCCTTGTTGAGCTGGTGGCTGACCTCGTCGTCAATGACGTCGGTGAGGTGCTGGGAGGGTTCGTTGTGGCGCTTGATGAACTGTGTGGGCGAGATGCCCTCGATGCGCCGGAACGCGTGCGAGAAATGCGAGGAGTCGGCAAAACCGCACAGACGGGCTACGTCGCTGATGGTGTATCGGCCACTTTGCGACATCAGGTGGAGTGCCTTCTTCATGCGCAGGTCCATGACGAAGGCGGTGACCGACTTGCCAGTGGCTGCCTTCACACGGCGGTTGAGTTGAGAGGGGCTCAGGGAGAGCTCTTCGGCAATGGTGCTGATGGACACCTCGCCGCGTGGCATCTCGTCGTAGACAACGGCAATGAGCCGCTGGAAGAGTTCTTCGTCGCTGAATCGGAATACGGTCATACTATATATACAGTTCAAAGTTCATAGTTCATAGTTCATAGTTCTTTCTTCGCTTCGCTACGAAAGCGGGCAAAGCCCGAGCGTAAATGCTGCTTCGCAGCGTTCAGTGGGGATGTGGGTGCAAAGTTATAGCAAATGGCGCAAACTGAATTGTCAATTTGCGCCATCTGCTTGTCGATTTGTGTCATCATGCAAAAAAATGACACAAAAAGAGGGGTGGAATGATGTATGACCTGTATCAGGAACTCTCGGTCCTGAGCTGGGTGGGGGTGATCTTGTAGACGCGGCGGAAGGCATGCGTCAGGTGCGAGTTGTCGGCAAAGCCACAGCGCAAGGCCACGTCGAGCAGCGTGAGCTGGGGCTGGCTGATGATGAGGCGCTTCGCCTCCTGCAGTCGGATCTCAAGGATGTAGGTGGCGGGCGACTTGTTGACGATGGCTTTCGTCTTTCGGCCGAGCTGCGAGCGGCTCATGAAGAGGCGGCTGGCCACCTCGCCCGTGTCGACCTCGCCTCGCGGCATGAGTTCGAAGACGACGGTGCGCAGACGCTCGATGAACTCGCGCGACGCCTGGTCGATGGCCGGCAGGGCTGTGGCTTCAGCAGCCGCCGACTCCTCCCTCGCCTGAGTTCCCCCTCGCCCTTCGGAGAGTGGGTTAGGGGGTGAGGCCGGGGTAAGGCTGCTGTACTTCTCCTGCAGCATTCGGCGCTGCTCGAGCAGCTTGCTGACACGCAGCTGCAGCTCGTCGGCGCGGAACGGTTTGTAGAGATAGACGTCGGCACCGGCCTCGATGCCTGTGAGGCGGTCGTCGTCGGTGGCTCGGGCGGTGATGATGATGATGGGGATGTGGTTGGTGAGCTGCGACGACCGTATGTGGTGACACATCTCGAGTCCGTCGACATCGGGCATCATCACATCGGTGATGATGAGGTCGGGCATGAGTTCCTCAGCTTTCGCGATGCCCTCGGCACCATCGTAGGCATAGGCCACCTCATAGTCGTTGCCAAGGACACTGCCGATGTAGTACGCCACGTCGCGGTTGTCCTCGACGACCAAGATGGAACACCCACCCCCTTCCCCTTCCCAAGGGAGGGGCGATTGATTAGCCTCAGCATTTGTGTTCGTACTGGCGGCATCGTCATTAGCAAGAGTAATCGGACTCCCCTCCCTTGGGGAGGGGTAGGGGGTGGGTTTTAGGTTGGGTTTCAGGGTGGTGGGTTCTTTTATTTCCACCCTGAACGTGGTGCCTACGTCGGGCGTGCTCTCCACGCTGATGGTGCCGTGGAGGGACTCCACGAGCTGCTTCACGAGGGCGAGGCCGACGCCAGTGCCGGTGAAGGTGTTGTTGGTGCCTTGGAAGAAGGGGTCGAAGACGTGCGGCAGGTCGGCAGGCAGGATGCCGCGGCCGGTGTCGCTGACGGTGAGCATGAGCTGCTTGTCCTTCTGCTGGAAGCCCACGCTGATGCTGCCGCCCGCGGGTGTGAACTTCAGTGCGTTCGACAGCAGGTTGCTGAGAATCTTCTGCAGGTGCTCAGAGGCGAAGGTGGTGTCGACAGCCTGTGGCGTGGCGGTGAACGTCAGGTCGACACCTTGTTGCTCGGCCGGCTGGCGGAACGACTCGACGATCATGCTGACAAAGGCCACGACATTGCCCTGCTGCCACTCGGGATTGCCAGTGCTGGTGGATATCTTCGCAATGTCGAGCAACTGGTTGACAAGCGTGAGCAGGCGGTTGGCGTTGTGCTCGATGAGGATGAGGTCGGTGGCGGCGACGTCGCCTTCGGCATCGGCGGCCGTGGTCGACGCGGCGAATGCTGCCTTGAGCTTGTCGGCCATGCCGAGGATGACGGTGAGTGGCGTGCGGAACTCGTGGGTGACATTGGTGAAGAACGTCTCGCGCGACTGTTGCAGCTCGCGCATGGCCTTGATGGAGCGTGAACGCGTGCGCACGGCATAGAGCAGGGCCGCAATGGCCAGGAGGAAGAACAGCACGACGATGGTGGTGGAGATCATGATGTTGCGGTTGGCGCGGCGGGCAGCCTCGTTCTCGGCGCGCAGCTGTTCGTTGTGGAAGGTGGCGGTGGCCTGCGATAGCTTCTCCTGCATCTCGTCGTTGTAGACGGAGTCGCGCAGCGTGGTGTACTGCTCGAGGGCGTGAAGAGCTTCTACCGGCGACGTGGAGCGCAGGGCTTTGTAGAGGTCGCGCTGCAGGTTGCACATGTCGCGGAGATCTCCATTCTGCTTGGCGTGGTGCAAACCCTGACGGAAATGCTTGGCAGCGAGGACGTTGTTGTGCTCTTTCATATAGACTAATCCTAAGTACTGATGTACTACCGTGGAGGTTCGTGGGGGTTTCTTTTGGTTGAGCAACTGGAGCGACTCGTTCAGTACGCGCTTGGCAGCCGCAAGACTGTCGGCGACGTAATAGGCATAGCCCAAGGTGGCGAGGTTGGATACGATTATTGCAGGCGATGAACCGCGTTGGCGTGCTGACTGCACAGCCAGTTTGCCATACTTAATACTGTTCTGATGATCGCCTTTGACCGAATAGGCTTCGGCGATGGAGTTAATAAAGGTGTGAGTGATCAGGGTGTCGCCCGTCTGGCGATAGGTGTCGTAGGCTTTGAGGGCGTAGTCGACGGCCTCGGGTCCTTGATGCTGT
Source organism: Prevotella sp. (assembly GCA_017417465.1). Lineage (GTDB taxonomy): Bacteria > Bacteroidota > Bacteroidia > Bacteroidales > Bacteroidaceae > Prevotella. The sequence continues at coordinate 18,094 of JAFPZD010000214.1, forward strand.
GATGTATAGACAAAGGCCAGGGTGGAGTAGACGCGGGCGAGCTCGCGGTTGTCGCCAATGCGCTTGCAGGTGGCGGCGGCCTCGTTGCCTTGTTCAATGGTGCGCTGGATGTTGCCCTGCCGGTAGTAGCAGCGGGCGATGTCACTCTGCACGTGGGCATGGAGCACGGGGTAGGAGTGTTTGAGCAGCGGCAGTGCGCGCTGAGCGTATTGGATGCAGAGCGAGGCGTCGTTGGCGCAGAAGTAGTAACACTCGGCACCGTAGTAGACGAGGGCATTGAGGGAGTCGGCAGGCAGACGGTCGCGCAGGGGTGGCGGTGGCGTGAAGAACACCTCTTCAGCCAGGAAGCGGTCCATGAGCTGCTGGGCGAGGGCACGCTTCTCACGTCCGCGCGCCTGTTCATATTTTTCAAGCATGTCGTCGACGTTCGATGGAGCGGCGGCATAGAGGAAGCCTCCCCCGGCCCCTCCTAAAGGAGAGGGGAAGTCTCCCCCGACTCCTACGAAGAGCAGAGGAGCCACGAGGGTGATGAGTAGTAAGACTGTTCTTTTCATGATCTGTTAGGAATGTAGGAGTGTTGATACTTGTCCGTATGTGTTGTCAGTCGGATGGAATTACGATTTTCTTTCCGTTTTGGATGTAGACTCGCTTCGGTAAGAAACTATTACCTTGTGACTTTGTGACTTTGTTACCTTGCACCCTTCGCCCACTGAGGTCGTAAACGGTTTCATTTTCAACTTTCAATTTTCCATTTTCAATTTGATGGAGCCCCGTCGTCCCCGGCCTGAACGTGCCGCGCTCGTAGTAGCCCAGCGTGGCCGGTATGCTGATGGCATCGCGGTCGGTGCTGATGACGAAGGTGGCATTGGTGGTGAGCACAGCGTTCAGCGTGTCGTAGTCGAGGTAGATGTCGTTGGTGGTTCCTCCACGTCCGCTGCCAAGCAGGTAGACAGGCGTCTCGTCGGCCAGATGACCCATGAACTGGCCGCGCGGCAGCACGACATACGCACCATACTCGTCGTTCTCGACGACGCCTGCCACCCATGCCTCGGGCAGCTCGGGGTAGACGCCCCGCAGGTAGATGCTGTCGGCATGGAAGCCGATGGCCACATCGAACTCAGCCTCTGAGGCTGCCATCACATCGAAGGTCTCGAACGTGTAGGGCTCAGCCACCATGTCGGCAGGCGGCGTGATGGGCGTGTCGGCATCCTGCAGACTGCGCAGCTCAACCTCGAAGATGCTGCCCGTCTGGCGAGGATCACTGTCGACAGTGGGCAGGAGGTAGACCTCCACGCCCGGGTCGATGGTGAACACGGCATTGGCGCGCCCGATGTCGAAGATGATGTCGCGCGCCTCGGCGTCCTGCGTGATGAAGTAGCCCATGGCGTAGCGTTCGTGACCTACATACTGTCCGCGGGGGAACACGAGCTGCCGGCCGTCGACAATGCTGCCTTTCAGCCACGCCTCGGGAGCAGTAGGGTAGGCAAGTCCCTGTAGATAGACGTCGCCGTCGGCGGTGAAGCCCATGGTGACAACGGTGTCGACGTTGGCATGTGCCCAGTCGTCGTCATCAGCGAGGTATATCCACTGGCGCGCCGTCATGCGATACTGCTGTGTGGTGAGGTCGGCAGGTGGCACGACCAGCTCCTGACCGCGGATGCTGCACTCAACTCCTCCGAGGAGGAATAGGGTCACGAGATTGATGACCAAAAGGGCTATTCTTTTCATTTTTGCAGTTGTTGATTCGTTTCCTACATCGTGGCTCCCCTCCCTTTAGGGAGGGGTTAGGGGTAGGCTTACTCTTTCCCGAGGATGATGTTCACCAGCTTCGTGACGTCGGCAATGGTGACGTGGCCATCGTTGTTGATGTCGGCAGCAGAGGACGACTTCATGATGACAATCTGCCACGAGCCGTTGTCGACAAAATACTCGTCGCCCATGAACTCAGCAATATAGCTGTTGTCAGCTTCCTCCTCGTCGTAGACGAACTACTTCATCTCCTTTCCATTGAAGAACACTTTAAAGGTGTAGCCTTCGTGCACATAGACGTGGAAGCGTAAACCGGCGATGTCCTGCAGTTCGTCGCTGGCCAGCTGTAGGGTGTCGGTGGCCTGTGGAAGGTAAAGATCATACTCGTCGTAATACGCGCCGTCGGCATCGAGCCATTCGATGAGAATACCGTCGCTATGATTGACTCCATCCTCAATGGCCTCGCCCACAATGGTAAATGCCAGTGAGATGCCTTCGTCCGACTCTGTGTTGTCTTGAGCGAGCATAGTCGTGGTGCCTGCCGTCAGCAGGAGCAGCAGCAAAAAGGTCTTTAACTGTTTCATATTCTTTAGATTTTGATGATGTCTTTACTAATAGTGACTCTCAGAAAGGTGAACAGCAGTTGTCAAAAATGCGTATTCTGATTGCAAAGATAATAAATAATTACGAAATACGTTTGTCAAAATCAAGCATAAGTTGTTTTCTCGCAGAAAGATTTGTAGTCGGATTTTGCCATGTTGCTGATTTTTTCCTGACTTCGGCGATGCGTCACCCTGCTCGTGCGTGCGCCTGTTAGTTTTTATATCAGCTTTTTGTCGAGGATGGCCTTGATGTCGAAGAGAGGTTTAATCAACAGATGTTTTTCAGTGAGGAATAGAGTCTTTACCCTCTCGGTGTCACCGTATGGCAAACTTAGCTTTATCGTAGGTATGGTCTTGGCAATGTCAATCACCTTGTCCACACTGAGGTTAATTCCCCCATGCAGTGCTATGATGCGTTGCAGTTCCTTGTAGACCTTGTATGCAATGAAGCAGATACAGATGTGAGCCTCGATACGCTTCTCAGTGAAGTGGAATATCGGCCTAGCCTCCAGATTGCCCTTCGTGACACGGAA
>JAFPZD010000215.1 GCA_017417465.1 Prevotella sp.
CCCTCAACCAACACAAAAACTAAACTAGACTTAACTAAAGCTAACGGGACTTTCACAAGCCCTCAAAAGCGATGCAAAGATAGTTCTTTTTTTCGATACCACCAAATTTTCGGGCACGTTTTTTGCATTTTTTTATGTATATTCTGCAAAATAGCCTCTTTTTTGGATTCTTTTTATCTTTCCATGAGTGTTGCTTTTGACCACAGGTAGTGGTCGAGAATAGTCATGGCAGCCATTGCCTCGACGATGGGTACTGCCCTGGGCAGCACGCAGGGGTCATGTCGTCCTCGGGTGGTAAACGTGGTGGAGTTGCCTTCGGTGTCTACCGTTGTCTGCTCCTTGAGGAGCGTTGCCACGGGCTTGAAAGCCACGCGGAAGTAGATGTCCTGCCCGTTGGAGATGCCGCCCTGTATGCCTCCGCTGTGGTTAGTGGCAGTGGCGAGTGGGGATGCTGTCGAGGGCAGGAACACGTCGTTCTGCTCGCTGCCCCGTAGTGCCACGCCATCGAAGCCAGCTCCATAGTCGAAGCCCTTGGCAGCGTTGATGCTGAGCATGGCAGCAGCCAGCGAGGCGTGCAGCTTGCTGAACTCGGGCTCACCGATGCAGGGAGGGCACCCGGTGACGATGCAGGTAATGATGCCGCCAATGGTGTCGCCTTCGGCTTTGACGTCCGTGATGAGGCGAGCCATCTCTGCTGCCTTCTCTGGGTCGGGGCAGCGCACGGCGTTGCTCTCGGTCAGTGTGAGGTCGTATTGACGGTAGTCAGGGTTTAGGGCGATGGTTCCCACCTGCGAGGTGTAAGCCCTAACGCTGATGCCCAGCTGTCGCAATGCCAGCTTTGCCAATGCCCCACCAACGACGCGGCTGATGGTGATGCGCGCCGACGAGCGCCCACCTCCACGATGGTCCCTGACGCCGTACTTCTGCTGGTAGGTGTAGTCGGCGTGCGAGGGTCGGTAGATGCAGCGCAGTGCTTCGTAGTCCTGTGAGTGCTGGTCATGGTTGCGCACGATAAAGCCGATGGGGCTGCCCGTCGTGCGTCCTTCGAAGACGCCGCTGAGCAGCTCCACTTTGTCGCTTTCCTGGCGAGCCGTTGTCAGTGCGCTTTGTCCGGGGCGACGTCGTTCCAGCTCGTGCTGTATGAAGTCGGTGTCGACGACGATGCCCGGTGGCATGCCATCGACGATGCCGCCGATGGCTGTGCCGTGGCTCTCACCGAACGTGGTCAGCGTAAACAGATGTCCGAACGTATTTCTCATTGCCAATCACGTTCACATTTCATCTTTAATCTTTAATCTTTCATTTTTCATTTTTCATCTTTCATCTCCCATCTCTCAATGGCAGTGCCCGCAGCCACAACCACCTTCGTGCTTGTGCTCGTGTCCGTCGCAGTCGTCACAGTCGTCGCAACCGCAGCAGTCGTGGCTGAGGTGGTTCAGCATGTGCTGAATCTCGCCGTTCGTTGCCTCGCGGTTCTCAAGCACCAGTCCAGTGAACTGCAGCGTCTGTCCAGCCAGCGGATGGTTGGTGTCGATGGTGACACCGTCGTCCTCAACTTTCAGCACACGGGCCATGAAGCGCTTGTCGTCCTCGTCCATCAAGGTAATGATGGCACCGGGGTAGATGTTCTCGTGATCGAAGTGGTCGTTGATGCAGAACACCTCGCGCTTCATCTTGTGGACACCCTCCTCGTCGTAGTCGCCGAAAGCCTGGTCGGGGGGCAGCGTGAAGTCGAAGGCGCTGCCCGGCAGCAGGTCGACGATGCTACGCTCAAAAGCATCAAGCGACACGCCGAAGCCACTGATAAACTGGAAGGGGTTGCCCTGCTGCGTCTGCTCCTCAAGGTGCTTGTTGCCCTCGGCATCGATGGAGTGCAGCTGATAGCTGACTGAGATGAACCTGTTCTGTTTGTTGTCCATGCGGTGTGTCCTCCTCTTAGTCTTCCTCGGGTGTGATGAGCTTGTAGCCCTTGCCGTGGATGTTGATGATCTCGATCTGCGGGTCTTCCTTCAGATGCTTGCGCAGCTTGGTGATGTAGACGTCCATCGAGCGGGCGTTGAAGTAGTTGTCGTCAATCCAGATGGTCTTCAGGGCAAAGTCGCGCTGCAGAATCTCGTTGGCGTGCGAGCAGAGCAGTGCCAGCAGCTCGTTCTCCTTCGTTGTCAGCTTCGTCTGCTTTTCACCGATGGTGAGCAGCTGCTTCTGGGTGTCGAATGTGAAGTGTCCGATGTGGTAGAGCGTTGACTCCTTGTTCTTCTTGCCACGAACACGGCGCAGGATGGCCTCAATACGGAACACGAGCTCCTCCATTGAGAAGGGCTTGGTGATGTAGTCGTCGGCACCGAGCTTGAAGCCCTCGAGGATGTCCTCCTTCAGTGTCTTTGCCGTGAGGAAGATGATGGGCATCTCGCTGTTGGCTGAGCGGATTTCCTGTGCCAGCGTGAAGCCGTCCTTCTTGGGCATCATCACGTCGAGCACGCAAATGTCGAACTTGGTCTTCAGGAAGGCTTTGAAGCCTGCCTCGCCGTCGGCGCAGAGTTCTGCCTCGTAGCCCTTGGCGGCCAGATACTCACGTAGCAACATGCCGAGGTTCTCGTCGTCCTCGCACAGTAAGATTTTCAGTTTCTCTTCCATGTCTTTTTTAGTTTTTATCAGAGTTAATAAATAAGGTATATTTTAATTCACAATTCATAATTCACAATTCATAATTCACAATTCATAATTCATAATTCACAATTCAGAATTCACAATTCAGAATTCACAATTCATAATTCTCAATCTTCCTTCAGGATTGGCAGGCTGACGATGAACTTAGTGCCTTTGCCCAATTCGCTTTCGCAGCGTATGTCGCCCTCGTGCAGGTTGATGATCTTCTTCACGTAGGCCAGACCGAGTCCGAAGCCTTTCACGTCGTGTACGTTGCCGGTGTGGACGCGATAGAACTTTTCGAAGATCTTCTTCACGTTCTCCTTCTTGATGCCCTGCCCGTTGTCCTCGATTGAGAAGCAGAGGTGCTCGGCGTCGTTCCATGTGCGGATGTGGATGTTGACGGGTTGGTCGGGCTTGCGGTACTTCACGGCGTTGTCCATCAGGTTGGTGATGGCGTTCTGGAAGTGCACCTCATCGACGTAGAGGGCCGAGTCGACAGCCTCGATCTCCGTGGTAATCTTTCCTCCGGTATGCTCTACGCGCAGCGAGAACGTGGAGGCAATCTGTTCGAGCAGTTCGTTGAGGTCGAGCTCCTTCTTCTTGAAGGCAGCTGTCTTTCGGTCGAACATCGACATCTGCAGCACCTTCTCGACGAGGAAGCGCAGTCGGCGTGACTCGTCGCCAATGACGCCTCCGAGATGCTTCATCATCGTCGGGCTCTTGGTCACGGCGTCGTCGTTCATCATCTGTGCAGCGAGCGAGATACTCGAGATGGGCGTCTTCAGCTCGTGCGTCATGTTGTTGATGAAGTCGTTCTTAATCTCGGTGTAACGCTTCTGGCGGAAGATGATGACGATGGTGAAGAGGAATGTGATGAGCAGCACCAGCGTGAAGATGACGGCAGGAATCATGAAGCGCACGGATGAGTAGATGTACGAGTTCATGTCGGGGAAGTGAATCTTCACGACGCCCATCTTCGAAGCCGGGTCGTTCTGGAACAGGATCTGTGAGTAGCTCCACTGCTCGCCCTCCTCGGTGTAGTCGGGACAGCGGTACACTTCGCGCCCATCGGCTGTCGATACGGTGAAGTGGTAGGGCATGTTGATGCCGTTGTTCAGCAGCTCGGCTCGTATGTCCTGGTCGAGCAGCTGGAAGTTGACGCGCTCCTTGAGCGGCTTCTCGCTGGCGGTATAAAGAATATTGTATACAACTTCGTCGAGCAGAGCCTTCTGGTAGACATAGCGGGTGCGCACAATCTCCTGTAGCGATTTTGTGGTTTCCGAAATCTGGTTCTTGTCACGCATGATGATAGCCTTGGGAATGTTGGCAGGCTTGGTGGCAAACGTCTTCAGCTCGAATGCTGAGTATACGGTGCCGTCGTCGGCAGAAACCGAGAACTGGTGGCTGTGGCGGATGGCTCCGTCGAGACCGTCGACCATCACCGAGTCCTGTGTGTAGGCACGGCGTTCCACCTCGTTGACATCGTTCTCGAGGTAGCGCCATGTCTCGTTCTTCTCAAGGTTACGCGAAGCCTGGTATAGCGAGCGGTTGACACTCTCGTCGAACTGCTCCTTCTTCATCTTCGCCATCTCTTCGATGTACGAGATTTGCACGTAGAGCAGTCCCAGGAACGAGAGTCCCATGACGATGGCTATGGTCCAAATGGTTGACTTCTTCATTGTTTTTGCGTCACAATTAAATCAAGCGCAAAGGTACGAAGAAAGTCTGAAAAAGCACAACTATTTAGTTAACGATTTTGGTTAATTTTAAGAGCGTTAACTATTTCTTTGTGTTTTGATTACTTATTTTAAATTAGTTCTCCTTTTCCATCTTTCATTTTTCATTTTTCATTTTTCATCTTTCATCTTTCATTTTTCATCTTTCATCTTTCATTTTCCATCTTTCATCTTAATCTTTCATTTTTCATCTCAAATACGGGTTCATCCTGCGTTCCAAGCCTATCGTGGTGGTGGGCCCGTGTCCGGGGTACACCGTTGTGTCCTCTGGCAGGTGTGCCACAACCGTTGTGAGACTTGCCATCAGCTGCGTCCACGACCCACGCTGCAGGTCCGAGCGTCCGACGCTCATACGGAACAGCGTATCGCCACTGAACACCACCTTCTCCTCGGCACAGTGGAACAGCACGCCGCCTGGCGAGTGGCCTGGCGTGTGGAGCACGCGCAGCTGGTGGGTGCCAAAGCCGATGTCCTCACCATCAATGAGGAAGTGCCCCACGGGTGGCAGTTGCCGTCCGTAAGGCACTCCGAGCAGGGCGATGCACTGGTCGTCGAATCCCTCCATGAGGAAGTTATCGTCGGCGTGAATCTCCGGACCGACACCAAACTCTTTGTAGAGCGTGTCCACGCCGAACACATGGTCGAAGTGCCCGTGGGTGCAGAGCACGTGGCGCAGTGTCAGCTCTTCGCGGCGTATGTAGTCGCTGATGGCCTGTCGCTCTTGTTCATAGTAAGCGCCGCAGTCGATGACGACAGCTTCCCTTGTTACGTCGTTGACAACGTAGCAATTCTCCTGCAGCATGTTACACTGGAAACATCTGATGTTAAGCATGGTGTGCGGTTTTTGGTGGGTGGGTCACATGGGTAGATAGATGCAGTACTTCTGGCGGAACCAAGGCTCCTGGAACCAGCATGCCAGCTCCTGCGTCTCGACGATGCGCTTGAAGGGAGCCGTTTCCCCCTGCAGGTCACCGCCCTTCAGGCAGATGATGCCGTTAGGCAGGGCGTTCCGCTGCGTCTTACTGATGTTCTTGCGCACAATCTTCACCAAGTCGGGTAGGGGCATTACTGCACGGCTCACGACGAAGTCGTACTTGCCGCGCTCTTCCTCGCCACGCAGGTGCTGGGCGTCGCAGTTCTCAAGTCCGATGGCCTGGCACACCTCTTGCACGACACGGATTTTCTTCCCCGTGCCGTCGATAAGCCTGAAGCTGCACTCGGGAAACAGGATGGCCAGTGGGACGCCGGGGAAGCCCCCGCCGGTGCCGAAGTCGAGAATCTCGGTGCCTGCCTTGAATCGGATGTACTTGCCGATGGCCAGTGAGTGCAGCACGTGGCGCTCGTACAGGTTGTCGATGTCCTTTCGCGAGATGACGTTGATCTTCTCGTTCCATTCGTGGTACAGCGCGTCGAGTGCTGCGAACTGCTCCTTTTGCTTGGCTGTCAGTTCTGGAAAGTATTTCTCTATCAGTTCCATTGCGCTTTTTAGTAGTTCTCGGCCTTCAGCTGGAAGTAGGCCTGGGCATGGTTGCAGACGGGGCACTCTTCGGGAGCCTTCTTGCCGATGACGATGTGCCCGCAGTTTGAGCACTGCCAGATGACGTCGTTGTCGCGCGAGAACACCAGCTCCTTCTTGATGTTGTCGAGCAGCTTCAGATAGCGCTCCTCGTGCTCCTTCTCGATGGCAGCTACGCCCTCCATCTTGTCGGCAATCTCGTCAAAACCTTCCTCGCGAGCTTCGCGAGCCATGCGTGCATACATGTCGGTCCACTCGAAGTTCTCGCCACTGGCAGCGTCGGCCAGGTTCGTGGGCGTGTCGGACACCTTCCCGCCGTTGAGATACTTGTACCAGAGCTCGGCATGCTCTTTCTCGTTGGCTGCCGTCTCTTCGAAAATCTTGCTGATTTGCACATAGCCGTCCTTCTTGGCCTTCGATGCGAAGAAGGTGTACTTGTTACGTGCCATTGACTCGCCTGCGAAAGCCTCTTGCAGGTTCTTCTCGGTCTTTGTTCCTTTTAGTTCTTTCATTGGTTTTGTTAATGCCCCCCTGAGTGCGGGGGAATGAAGGGTCTGAACAAGCGTGAAATCAGACCGCGGGTTAATGGATGTTTTTATTTGCTTTATTGATGTCAGCAGGGTGGGGGAGTCTGCGCTTGTTCAGACACCCCGGCGCCCTGACTGTTTTTTGGGGGTGGAGCTACACCGTGATCTCGCCACAGATGCTCTGTCGCATGAACTTGCGCACCTGTTCCGAGTCCTTGTACTTGCCTTGAAGGTACATCAGCTTGGTGACAGCCGATTCCACGGTGCCATCGTAGCCACTGATGACGCCTGCCTCCTGCAGCTGGTAGCCAGTGTCGTAGCGTCCCATCTCGACACGTCCCTGCAGACACTGGCTGATGTTGATGATGACCTTGCCGCGCTGGTAAGCCTCCCTCAGGGCACTGATGAGCCACGGGCTCTGCGGGGCATTGCCGCTGCCGTAGGTGCGCATGACGATGGCACGCAGCCCCGGCGTGTTGATGATGTAGCGCATGAGGTCCTCGCGGAAGCCCGGGAACAGCGACATGATGAGCACATTGGGGTCGAGCTCGAAGTGTGGCTTCATCTGCTTGCGGAAGTCGGGGCGGTGGATGAACTCGTCGTGGTAGCATATCTGCACGCCGGCATCGGCCAGATGGGGATAGTTGAACGACTCGAAGGCGTTGAACTCGTCGGCGCTCTGCTTCGTGGTGCGGTTGCCGCGCATCAGGTGTCCGTTGAAGTAGACGCACACCTCGGGCACCATTGCGGTGCCGTCCTGATGCTTGGCGCTGGCCATCTCGATGCTCGTTATCAGGTTCTCCTTGCCATCGGTGCGCAGCATGCCGATGGGCAGCTGGCTGCCCGTGAAGATGACAGGCTTCGTGAGGTCCTGTAGCATGAACGACAGCATGCTGGCCGAGAACGACATGGTGTCGGTGCCATGCAGCACGACGAAGCCATCGTACTTGTCGTAGCTCTCGGCAATGATGTGTGCCAGCTGCACCCACAGCGTCGGCGACATGTCGCTCGAGTCGATGGGCGGGTCGAACTGGTAGGTGGCAATCTCCGTCTGAAACTGTTCCAACTCAGGCACCCTGTTCAGCAGGTGCTCGAAGTCGAAGGGCTCAAGGGCCCCCGTCAGCGGGTTACGGTTCATGCCGATGGTCCCGCCGGTGTAGATGAGCAATACTTTGCTTTGCATTCGTGGTAGTCCTCCTGTGCGAACGTGTTAGAAGCGGAAGTCGAGTTCCACGTCTACGAAGTTATAGTTATGATTGTCGGGGTTGGCAATGCTGCGATCGTTGACGCGACCATACTCGCAAGTCAGCTCCAGGTTCTTCGTGAAGAAGTAGTTCAGACCCACCTCGTACATCGTTTTCGACGTCGACCACTCCTTCTGCGGGCGATAGGTCTGATAGCGCGCCTTGGCGTGGAGTTTCGACTTCACCACGGGCACGATGCCGAAGACATACCAACCGTCGGCCTTGTCACCCTTCGTGTAGTCAATCTCGTTGCTCGAGCTGCCGGCAGAGGCTGCTCCCCAGCCCTGGCTGTGCAGGTACTCGGTGCGGAACGTGAACTCGTTCTTGTCGTATTCAGCCGAGAGGGCGTAGCGGTTCTTCTCGCCAATGCCGGCACGGCTACCCGTCCATCCGAAGGCACCGACGCGCACGCCACTGATGGGCATCACCCACAGGCCACCAATGATGTCCTTGCGGTTGTCGCGGTCCTTCAGGTTGATACCCTCACCATTGTAGACGCCCACCTGATAGTGCAGCAGGCTGCGCCCGGCAGCGTTGGGCAGCAGGTCACCCTGCGCCTGGATACCGATGTCGCGTCCGCCTGACGACTTCTCACCCGTTCGGTCGCCGAAGCCCGACAGGTTGTTGATCACCATGGCGTAGCTATACCAGCCCTGCGTGATGGGGTGCGTGGGGTTCTCGAAGGTGAAGGCACGCTTGAACTGTCCGACGCGAACGCGAAACTCCTTGTGGCGCACCCATTCGGTATACAGGTCGACAATCTGCATCGTGGGGTTGCCGGGGCCAGCGTTCGACGTGCCTTGCAGCTGCACACGCCAGTCGAAGTCGTTGATCTTGCCGTCAAGGATCAGTCGGGCCAGGCGCAGGTTGAACTCGTTGTGCTTGCCGCCTTCCTTGTCTTCGCCTTGGTATTGCAGCATGCCGTAGCCGCTCAGCTTCGTGTTTTCATACCATTTCTTCTCTTGGGCGCTGGCAGTGGCAACGGTCAGTGCGAGGGCCAGCAGTGTAAGGATTTTCTTTGCCATAGTTCTTAGGGTTAGGATTCTTTCTGTGCAAAGGTACAACTTTTTTCCCGAACCACCAACAGAATCGACTTTTTTTTTCATAAACCGTTTTTATTTACGATTTGACAATTTGTTTCTATTTACAATTTGACAATTTACGATTTACTATTTATTTACGATTTGACTATTTGACAATTTGCTATCCGCAGCAGAACTATTCTACTTTACCTCCACACCTCCTCAACTCCCCACCTCCTCACCTCCTTCTCTATTCTACTTTACCTCCTCAACTCCTCACCTCCTTCTCTATTCTACTTTACCTCCTCATCTCCCCAACTCCTCAACTCCTATTATTAAAAATAATGTTCGCGCGTGATGGGCCTTGCAGGTGCAAAACGCACTTTTTTTGAAAAAAATGTAGCAAAAGTTTTGGAGGTTTGAAAAAAAGTCGTACCTTTGCATCCGCAATCAAGAGAGATGCACCTTCCGAAGGAGGTAATAACGCGGAAATAGCTCAGTTGGTAGAGCACGACCTTGCCAAGGTCGGGGTCGCGGGTCCGAGTCCCGTTTTCCGCTCAACATGTTGAACAAAGAGCGACTGGCCCAGTACCAGTTGTACAAATGCCCAGGTGGCGGAATTGGTAGACGCGCACGTTTCAGGTGCGTGTGCCGCGAGGCGTGCAGGTTCGAGTCCTGTTCTGGGCACTCTTTTTTCAGCCTTGTTGCAGACATGATGGAGAGGTGGCGGAATTGGTAGACGCGCTACTTTGAGGGGGTAGTGTCAATTGCGACGTGGGAGTTCGAGTCTCCTCCTCTTCACATTCTTTTTTAGTGAATAAGATTTTCAACGCGGAAATAGCTCAGTTGGTAGAGCACGACCTTGCCAAGGTCGGGGTCGCGGGTCCGAGTCCCGTTTTCCGCTCTTTTTTTATTTTTAGGAAAACATCTCATTCAAATGAATCTGTACTTACGATATTTCGATAGTGAAACGCTCGTCAAGAGCGTTGATGAGGCTATTGACTTCCTTGCCAGCATCAGCGAGATAGGCATGAACCCCGTCCTTGAGGCCGACATCCGCGACTATGCCGCCAGCGACGTCTACTATCCGAAGCGTTACAAGATACGTCCACGCGTCTACTTCATCATCATCAAGACCGAAGCCTCCACCATGCAGGACTTCAAGGAGAAGAAGGCCCTGCGCTCAGGTCCCGATGCCCAGGCCAAGGAGCGCGTCGCCTCGCCCGTCGTCCAGAAGCTCAACATCGAGCAGGAAGGGTGGTACGAAGGCACCATCGACTTCAAGCGCGTGCTGATGGTCCCCGGCACCGGCAAGTTCCAGTACCGCGATGCCCACTTTGTGGCACAGGTAAAAGCCATGTCGGGCCTCGACTGCTACAACCGCATCGTCGACCACCTACGCCAGCGCGTCGACGAGCGCAGCCAGTTCCCCTCTGCCAAAGGCAAGAACTTCAGTTTCCGCTATCTCGGCAAAGCCAAGTAAGTACACCGACACGCCCATGAACAAAGTCATGCTGATAGGCAATGTCGGAGCCGACCCCGAGGTGCGCTATGTCGACCAGGGCGTCGCAGTGGCACGCCTGCGCCTGGCCACCACCGAGCGAGGCTACACCCTGCAGAACGGCACACAGGTGCCCGACCGCACCGACTGGCACAACGTCATCCTGTGGCGACGCCTCGCCGAAGTTGTCGAGAAGTACGTCCACAAGGGCGACAAGCTCTACATCGAGGGACGACTACGCTACACCGCCTACGACAACAAGCAGGGGCAGCGCCAGTATGCCACCGAGATCTGGGCCGACAACATGGAGATGCTCACGCCGAAAAACACGGCACAAGACTAATGGACTATCTTCAACAAATACTGAGCGACGTCACCGTAACGGCACCCACCGAGGGCGCCATCTTCGCACTCGTACTCGCCTGCCTGCTCCTCGTCTTCTCAGGCTTCGCCTCAGGCTCCGAGATAGCATTCTTCTCACTGTCACCCTCCGACCTCAGCGAGCTCGACGACGACAAGAACCGCTCCGACCGGCTCATCAAGCACCTGCGCAACCACTCAGAGCGCACCCTGGCCACCATCCTCATCACCAACAACCTGGTGAACGTGACCATCATCATGCTCTGCAACTACTTCTTCGCCCAAGTCTTCAATTTCGGCACAGCCAAGTGGCTCGAGTTCCTCGTCATCACCGTCCTGCTCACCTTCCTGCTGCTCCTCTTCGGCGAAATCATGCCCAAAGTCTACTGCAGCCAGCACGCCCTGAAAGTGTGCCGCCGCTTCGCGCCCGTCATCGGGTGGCTGAGCCGGCTCTTCCGCCCACTCTCCAGCATCCTCATCCGCTCAGGCATGCTCGCCGAGAAAGTCGTACAGACCGAGAACCGCGTCCTCAGCGTCGACGACCTCGAACAAGCCCTCGAGCTCACCGACAAAGAGGAAATCAAGGACGAGCAGAACATGCTCGAGGGCATCGTACGCTTCGGCGACGAGACAGCCAAGGAAGTCATGACCAGCCGACAGGACATCGTCGACCTCGACTTCCGCTCCACCTTCCAGGAAGTCATCAAGTGCATCGTCGAGAACAACTACTCACGCATACCCGTCTATCAGGACTCCATCGACCACGTCCGCGGCATCCTCTACATCAAGGACCTGCTGCCACACCTCTCGAAGCCCTCCTTCCGCTGGCAGTCGCTCATCCGCCCACCATACTTCGTCCCCGAGACAAAGAAAATCGACGACCTCCTGCGCGACTTCCAGGAGAACAAGGTCCACATCGCCATCGTCGTCGACGAGTTCGGGGGCACCAGCGGCCTCGTCACACTCGAGGACATCCTCGAGGAAATCGTAGGCGAGATCAACGACGAGTACGACGAGGAAGAGAAAAGCTACGTCCGACTCAACGCCAACACCTACATCTTCGAAGGCAAGACACTGCTCAGCGACTTCTACAAGATCATGAAAGTCGACGACGACGTCTTCGAAGACGTAGAGGGCGATGCCGACACCCTCGCAGGCCTCCTCCTCGAGCTCAAGGGCGACTTCCCCCAGAAGCACGAGTGCATCACCTGCGCCAACTTCAAGTTCGAAATCGTCGAACTCGATGGCCACCGCATCTCCAAAATCAAAGTCATCCAGCTACCGACTGCGTAGGTCGCCAGTGTAGGGGCAGGCCCATTCCCGACGTTCCGTCGCCTACCCGTAGCCTTTGTGCCAGCCCGATGGCCCGTCAGGGCCAGTCTATATTTGAAAAACAACACCAACAACACGAACAACTCCTCCACTTACAAACCTCACAAAGACAACATCCTGGGCGCAAGCGCCCATCCGCAACAACGCATCGGAGGTTCACCGTTTTTGTGGCATCGGTTCTACACGGTTTTACACGGTTTTGTGTCAGGTGCCAGGCGATGCCGCCAATGTAGGGGCAGGCCCCGTGCCAGCCCGATGGCCCCTTAGGGCCACTGGTCGCGGAAATGCCCGCCGCCAATGTGTGCCGCGGATGTTGGCCGCCAATGTAGGGGCAGGCCCATTCCCGAGCTGCGCTCGCCTACCCGTAGCCTTTGTGCCAGCCCGTTGGCCCGTCAGGGCCAGTGTGCCTTTTATTTTAAGACAACACCAACAACACGAACAACTCCTCCACTTACAGACCTCACAAAGACAACATCCTGGGCGCAAGCGCCCATCCGCAACAACGCATCGGCGTACAATTCCCCCCCTTTGTCTTGATGTCTTGTT
The DNA here is from genome assembly GCA_017417465.1 of Prevotella sp. Lineage (GTDB taxonomy): Bacteria > Bacteroidota > Bacteroidia > Bacteroidales > Bacteroidaceae > Prevotella. The sequence goes on from JAFPZD010000215.1 coordinate 12,434, forward strand.
GTCTTCTCTATCCCTCCTTGTCTTGTTGTCTCTATTTGTCCCTGTTGTCTTTACCACTCCCCTCGCACGCAAAAAAAGGGCGTGCAAAGCACGTCCTTCTTCACGCGGTACCAAATTCCTCACTGTCCTAAGACCGTGTTCAACCCGTGTTGAACCGATGCCCACTACCTTAGGGCTCCTCCTCATCCTCGTCATCCTTGGGCATGTAGTCGTTGGGGTCCAGCTTCTGGAAGCTCATCTTCGACATGATCTTCCGCGACGTGATCTCCTCCTCCTTCACACCCTCGGGATAGAGGCGCAGGTGCACACCCTTGAGGTTCGTGCTGATGTCGAAGTCCTCTTCCGAGGCAGCAGGCTCGCACTCGAACGTCGGGCGGAACGTGCCCAGCCCGTCGAGCTTCACAGCCACGCCCGTCGAGATGATCTCAATCAGGCAGTCCACAATCTCCTGCACCACGGCAGCATACACAGCCTTGCCGAATGAGCCATTGTGCTCGAAGATGTGCTTCACCAGACCCTTCGTCGACAGCGTCTGCGTGCAGTGGGGCACTGCCACAAACTTACCCACCACGCCGGGAATCGGAAAACGCTCGTTACCCTTGATCTCACGGATGCGATACTGCATCGCAATCTTGTTCCTTGCCATAACTGTAAAATTAAATGGTATTAGATTATCAACTTGCGGCCAGCTACATCGGGTGAACCGCTCCCGCCTTTAGTCCCCTCGAAAACCCTTTTCCTTCAGCAGGTAACGGTCTCGTCCCGGGGCTTGGAAGTCTGAACAGGCGCCTTTGTCCCTCCCTCCATTTCTGCCTACAAAGGTACAAAAATTTTCCCAAACTACCAAATATTTCCGCCCCTTTTTCGCCCCTCCCACCTTAATAATCGTTAACGCCGCCATTCGCAACATCCACCCGCTTCTCTCCGACACCTCTACCTTTCCGCTCCGACACCTCTACCTTTCCGCTCCGAAGTAACCTTCCGACTACTTCGAAGTTACTTTCCGACTACCGGTGGCAGCTGTGCTCGCAGGAAACCTTACCGTTTTTGAAGTAGGAAAGTAGTCAAGTAACTTGTAGACAGGAATGAAAATCGAGGTTGGCAGGTAGAAATGGTAGAGTAAATAATTTTATAAATATATTATTATATAATATATTATATA
>JAFPZD010000216.1 GCA_017417465.1 Prevotella sp.
ATCTTTCGGTATCTGACAAAATACAAAAAGGTAAGGAGTAATGCTAACGGGAAATGGGAGTCTGCCACGATGCTGAAGTACATCTCCGAAATCTGTAGCGTTCTCGGTATATAGGGGATAGAATAGCGGATTCTTTAATGACTTACGAGTTTAATTCCCGAGAATAAACTCGTAAAACCCGAGAATAAACTCGTAAAACCCGAGAATAAAAACGCGAAACCCGAGAATAAAACGAAAAACATCCTGCATACCCTGTATACCCAGCACGTGCAGGGTATGCAGGATGTTTTTCAGTTAAGAACAGAAATAATGATAGCAACGAGCCCTTGTCAACTACCCAGAAGCCACTTATTCACCAAGGGCAGGACACACAAAACGAACCCTTCACCACATTCTCCTGATACACAGACGTATACACCAAAAGTGAAGGATTAAACCCAAACGCAGTTTCTTGTGCTAACGACCGATTTAGGTTCAACGAACGTGCCTTTAGGCACACGACAAATACGTGGTGTTGTCGCTTACCTAAAGGCACGCTTTCCATTTGTCCTTGCTTTGCACCAACCATTTCGCAACCCTTTGATGGGCAGCTGTACGGCTGGCTACGGCAATGTGATGCCTATGGCATTTGTGCCTGACAAAAGGTTGGTCGGTGTTCAGATTGTGACGGTGACAACCTGCAGATTCTGGTTAGCACTGCTTGAACCCACCATTAGCTGGTAGTCGCCAGGAACGACGCGCATGGTGTTGGTCGTGGCGTCCCACACCTCAAAGCGCTCGCGTGGCAGGCTGATGGTGACCGTGCGGCGCTCGCCGGCCTTGAGGTTAACACGCTGGTAGCCGCAGAGAGTTTTTTGCGGGCCATCACTATCGGCTGGCCGACGCAAGTAGACCTGCACGACCTCTGTGCCATCGCGTCGACCTGTGTTCTTCACGGTGACTTCGACGTCTGTCCCTGTTGCTTTCAGGCCGGAGTACTCAAAGGTGGTGTAGCTCAGACCGTGGCCGAAGGGGTAGAGGGGCTCGCCCTGGAAGTAGCGGTAGGTGCGGTTCGTCATGCGGTAGTCGAGGAAGTCGGGCAACTGTGAGTCGTCCTTGTAGAACGTGACGGGCAGTCGTCCGCTGGGATTGTAGCGTCCCGTCAGCACATCGGCGACAGCCTGTCCACCCTGCTCTCCACCATACCACACCTGCAGGATGGCATCGCATAACTGGCTTTCAGGTGTCAGGGCAACGGCGCCACCTGAACAGTTTAGGAAGATGATGCGCTTACCGGCCTCATGAAGCGCACGGACGACATCGCGCTGTGGTTGTGGCAGTTCGATGGTGGTGCGGTCGCCGCCCTTGAAGCCTGGGGCAGAGACTTTCATCTCCTCGCCCTCTACGCGTGGTGAAATGCCGCCGCAGAAGATGACCACTTCGGCTTTGCCAACTTCGGCCAGCAACTGCTCAGGCGTGGAAGTACCGTCTGCGGCCTTGTCACCGTCGGCACTGGCCGTCAGCGGGCAGCCCGGCACGTAGCGGATATTCTTCCCCAGGGCATTGCGGATGCCTTGGAGCAGCGTAACGGTCGACACGGGGAAACCGTTGTAGTTGCCCCACTGCATCACGGAGTCGTTGGCGTTGGGCCCCATCACGACTATTTTACTATTTGATGATTTACTATTTGACGATTTGAGTGGAAGAATACCGTTGTTCTGCAGCAGGACGATGCCCTCACGGGCTATCTGGAGGGCCAGCTGACGGTGCTCTTTCGAGGCGACGACGCTCTCAGGGATTTTGGTCCACTCCACCTGGTCGTCGGGGTCAAAGTCGCCCAACTTCAGACGCCCAATCAGCAGGCGGCGCAGGCTGGTGTCAATGTCGCGCTCGCTGATGAGTCCCTTTCGGACTGCTTCAGGCAGGTTCTTGTATTCTGATCCGCACTCCACGTCGGTGCCGGCGCGCACGGCAATGGCCGATGCATGCTCGCTGGTCTCCACCACGTGGTGGTAGTTAGGCAGGAAGTCACGGATGGCACCACAGTCGCTGGTGATGAGGCCCTTGAAGCCCCACTCGTCACGTAGTATCTGCTGCTCGTAGCGCGTCTGTGCGCAGCAGGGTTCGCCGTCGACACGCTGATAGGCACACATAATCTCCTCGACGCCTGCTTCTTGTACCAGTGCCTTGAAGGCCGGCAGGTAGGTCTCCCAAAGGTCACGCTCGGGCAGGTCTTCGACATTGAATGTGTGGCGGTTCCACTCCGGACCACTATGCACGGCGAAGTGCTTGGCGCAGGCCAGCAGCTTGCGGTGTTTGGCATCGTCGGGGCCTTGCAGGCCGCGCACCACGGCTACACCCATACGGCTTGTGAGGAAGGGGTCCTCGCCGTAGGTCTCCTGCCCGCGTCCCCATCGTGGGTCGCGGAAAATGTTGATGTTGGGCGTCCAGAACGACAGACTGTGGTAGCGCTTCATACCCTCGCCGTGCTTGGCCTGATGGGCTTTTACGCGCGCCTCGTCGCTGACGGCGGTGAAGACGTCCTGTACGAGGGCATCGTCGAACGAGGCGGCCATACCCATCGTAATGGGGAACACGGTGGAGGTGCCGTTACGCCCTACGCCGTGGAGGGCCTCGCTCCACCAGTCGAACTGGTGGATGCCTAAGCGCTCGATGGCGGGTGAGCCGTTCATCATGAGTTGCGTTTTCTCTTCAAGGGTGAGACGGCTGAGCAGGTCGTCGGCACGCTGCTCTATGGGCAGTGTGGGGTCCTGCCAGGGCATTTGCTGGGCACTGGCGCTCAGGGCCGTGGCCAGAGTCAGGGTTAGGATTGTTGCTTTCATTTTAATGTTGTTTTGTTGTCTTTTTATTTCTTGTTGTCTTGTTGTCTTTTTGTCTTCTCCTTTAGTCGTTATAACGTTATAACGAAATAACGTAATAACGACTGGCGGCAGGACGGCTGGCGGCAGAACCACTGGCGGCAGAACGACTAAAGATGGGTTCGCCGTTATTTGATGACTACCTTGCGCCCATTGATGACGTAGAGTCCCCTGCGAAGTTGGGCGTTCGACTGCTTGCGTCCCAAGAGGTCGTAGACGATGGCGTCCGACATCTGGACATCGGCCAGCCTCAGCTCCTCGATGCCTTCAGTGTTGATGGCCTTGACAAAGAGCAGTCCCTCGCTGATGCGCGATGTGTCCCATTCGACAGGACCTTGGAAGGCAAATTTGGGCTTGCCCGCGAACTTGTCGGCCTTGAAGAGGCAAATGCTGTCGCCCACCTGTAGCGAGTTGTCGTCGGTAGCAACGACGGTGATGGTGCCGTTGATGGTTAGCAGGGCGATGTCCTCAATGCTGCCGCAACCATTGTTGGTAGCGGTGGCGCAGCCGCGGGTGGTCACCGTCAGTGAGCCGCTCTCGTTGATGGTGACGCCCTTCTGGCCGAAGCGCAGCGTGCCTGACGTGGCGCCGGCGAAGTTACCTGGACGCAGTGTGCCGTTGATGGTCACCGCACTGTTGCTTAGAGGCTTGTCGCTGGCATTGGTACCTGACAGCGTGGCACCCTCGTTGACGGTCAGTCGTCCGCTGCCTAAGTGTGCGGAGCTGGCCAGCAGCAGTTCGCCTTCGCTGACAAGCGTAGCGCCGCTGTTGCTGTTGGCACCGTTCCAGCTGATGCGCCCTGTGCCAACTTTTGTGAAGTTGGCATTCGATGTCACCGTTACGTTAGTGCTCCAGTTGTCGTCGTTGCCTACTTGCCACGTGTTGGCACCTACGCTGGTGCCGTTGCTAAAGGTGCAGCTACCGCCTAAGGCGCCTGTGCCTGTCACACGTCCGATGTGGTAGGTCTTGCCGCTGTTTTGTACTTCAACTTTCTCTCCAATGTTCATGGTGCCTTTCGGCATGCCAGACGAGGTGTTCAGGGTAAAGCGCAGCACGGCAGGGTCGTCGAGGCTTGACGTGGGGAAAAGTGTGCCTTCGAAATTACTGAAGTTACACTCAATGGGGGTGCGGGTGGCGTAGTAGTTGGAGCCTTTTTCGGTAACGCCGTATATAGTCAGTGTGCCTTCGCCCGTCACCTTGTTAGTGTAGGTGGAGCGGTTGGCCAGATACCATGTACCCTTCTTACCTGACGGCACGTTGACGGCATAGCCCGTACTGGTGTTCTCGCGAAGTGTGCCGCCCTGGTATTCCACTGTCTGGGCAGGGACGTTGCAGCTGATGCACTGCACGGTGCCCGCCTGTACGACGAGCCGCTGCAGTCCGTTGTTCGATACGTTCAGCTTCATCCAGCCCGAGCCTTTCTTTGTCAGCACGGTGCCGTTAATGGCGCGCGCCGATATGAAATCGTTCGTGTTGTTCACAACGCCGCCCTCTTCGCCCTCGGCGGTGATGGCCGAGCCGTTGGTGACCGCTGCCGTCGTGCGTAGCTCGCCGCCGTTGGCGACAATAAACTTACCCACGCCTGCCTGCAACACGCCCAGGTTGCCTTTATCCTGATTGGCGTTGGCCAGTGAGCTGACGCTTACTGCGCCGCCCTCGATGCGTGTACCGCCTGTGTAGGTGTTGTCGGTGCGGATGGTTAGCGTGCCCTTGCCGCGCTTCACCAGCGTGCTGCCTCCGGCGATGCTGCCTGAGCCGCTGAATGTGTAGCTCTTTGTGTTATCAACGATGATGCTGTCAGCCACCAGGTCGCCCACCAGTGTGACGTTGAACTGGCTGGCGTCGTCGTTGAACAGCACGTTGTCGCCTGTGACAAAGAAGTCCTGCTGACCACCGGTCATGAAGTTGGGCGTCTCGCCCATGTCCCAAACGGCGCTTTCACTGCCGCTCCACACAATGTCGGTGGCTTCGCGAAGGCCTTCGACCACGAGGTAGAGGTGGCCTTCGTCGACCGTCAGGTGGCACTTGCTCTGTGCGTCGAGACCTTCGAGGCGAATGTCGCTAAGACTACCGCTGACAGTGCCTACCTCGCCCAGCAAATGGCTGCCTGGCGACAGCTGGGGTGTGGCAGCGGCGTTGCCCATGGCAACAAATTCGAACACGGGTGTCAGGTATTCAGGACCGTACTCCCACGACTTCGTCTCTATGCTCATCCAACCGGCGTTCAGCTGGTCGGTCTCACCGTTTGCCGCGACGTCGAATACGACCCGTGAGCCAAAGCCCAGCATCAGCGAGTCGGTGGTGATGGTGCCGATGTGATCGGCGCGACCGGGACGCAGACGCGCATCGTAGTCCATGCGGATGCTACGGAACTTGCCGCCGTCGCTGTTCAGCTGGGCAAAGCGGTTGAGCCATAGCGGTGACTTCAGCATTGTGCCATCGAAGTTCAGGGTGCCGGCCAAGACGTCGGTGTTGCCGGTGTGGTTGAAGTCAGCAGTAGGCAGGTTCAGCGTGCCGTCGCCCTGCTTCACCAAGCGGGCACTGCCAGCGAAGCCGCCGCCAGTGGCGGTGCAGGTGTAGTAGTCATGGTTGATCTTGGCCGAGCCGTTGGTGAGGCTACTGTTAGTGCCTTGCACCCACGACGGCACGTAGAACGTGGCCACCCATGGGTCGGCGCCGTCAGCAATGGTCACCTGCGTATCGCTCCAGTCGCAGACGATGACATGCTCCGAGCTCATGCCCGTCGAGATGCTGGTGGTCTCTGTGCGTCCTGTCATGGTGAGGGGTGGCGGTGCGACGGTGATGCCCTCCAGCTCGCCGAGGAAGTAGCTGGCGTGGGGTGGCTGGTTGTAGCCAATGCTCTCCCACACCATGCCCTGACGGTACTGGTGGTCGTGCCACAGCGTGTAGTTGCGCCATTTGGTGCTCATATTAGTAGTGTACACGCGTACATATTTATTATCCTGCGTGCGCACGATGATTTCCTCGCGCCAGTCGCCCAGGATGTCGCCCGTTGCCGACGGTGTGTTCTTCGTCCAGTTGCAGTTGGCGGTGCCATCGGCGGTGAAGACGATGCTACCGTCGCCCTTGAACACGCGTGCTGCTCCCTCGCGCGAATTGGCGCCGTCGAGGCCCTCCTCAAGCAGGTCGCCGTCCCAGTAGATGCGGAAGTTGTTGGTGAAACCGCTGGGACCGCCGCTGATGACCTTGTCGGCCACGCACGAGACGGTGCCCGACTGGCTGGAGTGGCCTATGCAACCCGGATAGTTGTTCGAAAAGTTGCCACACAGCGCGCGCCCGTCGTCGCTGGTCGACTGCAGGCGGTAGTAAATCTTCGACGTTGTGGCGTTGCGGTAGTTCATAGCAGGCTCGTCCTCATTGCAGGCAAAGATCTCCTGACCGTGGCGGTAGGGGTCGAAGTCGCCGCAGTGCTGGGCGTCGCCGTGGCCGAGTCCCGTCGTTGAGAGACCCTGCCCGTTGTCGTCGATGACCATCGAACCGAAGCATATCTCGTCGCGGCCGTCCCAGTCAACGTCGGCAATGCCGAAGTTATGGTAGCCGTTGGCATACCAAGGGTCGCCCCAGCCATTGTCGTTGCTCCACTCCCAGTAGAGGGACAGCTGGTGGCTCGAAGGGTCAACACTGAAGGTCTTCATGTGGTGCTTGGTGTAACAGCCGCGGCCCAGGAAGAAATAAGGCCGACGGCCATCGAGGTAGGGGGCACCGAAGTAGTGCTTAGTCGAACGGTGACCGTAGCCGTCGCCCCAGGAGTCGGCCGTGCCGCGTGGCAGTGGATAGGTCATCCACAGCTGCCCGTTATTGCCGATGGGGTAGGGCTTACCAGTGGCACCCTCGAGGTAGAGCAGGTATTCGGCCCCGCTGTTAGTGTAAGTCATATTGGCCGTCTGCAGCACGGTGTTGCGGGTGTTCACCTTCATGTTGCCAATCTCTGTGGTCGTGCCGTCAGAGTGATGTATAATCATGTTGTCGGCACCACGCATTAGTACTTCGGCACGTCCGTCCTGGTCCCAGTCGAAGCCTACGGCGTCATATTGCTCGTCAGGGCCTGAGACCATGTTCGGCCCAAGGTCAATCCACCATAGACGCTCGCCTTCCAGCGTGTAGCACTCTATGCAGTTGTAGGCGGAGTCGTTGGCAACGGAACTGCCGTCTGGGCCATAGTTGCGCTTCATGATAAACTCCGACACGCCGTCGCCAGTGACGTCGGCCAAGGCAATGTCGTTGATGTTGTAGTCTTTGGTGATGTCGGTACCGCGGCGCGAGTACAGCTTGCCGACGGCAAACTGGCGGTATTGCTGGTTCCAGCGCGTGACGGGGGCACAGAGTGCCTGCTCCTCACCGCGAACGACGGCAGCCACTTGGTAGGTGGCACCGCTGCGGCCGCCATTGTCAACATAGTTCGACACCTTCAGCGGCGTCTCGTTCAGTTTCACACCGTCGCGGTAGAGGTTGTACTCGGTGTCGTAATATTCCTCGGCAAAGATGCGCCAGCTGACGAAGCTGCCACTGCCTGAAGGTACGGCCACAAGTCCGCGGTCGAGTAAGTCGGTGGTGCGCTGTGCTTGTGCAGCGGTGACACAGAGCAACAGGGTAAAGGTTTTCAGTAAGAATCGTTTCATTGTAGTTAAACTTATTTGTTTTAATGTTCGGTTTTCAAGCACAATCGGCTGCAAAGTTACGAAAAAACGAGCGAAACACAAAAGAAAAGATAATTTTTCTTTTTGTTTCCGAGTGAAAGTAACTTCGGCGAAGCCAAAGTTACGAAAAAACGAGCGAAACACAAAAGAAAAGATGACTTTTCTTTTTGTTTCCGAGTGAAAGTAACTTCGGCGAAGCCAAAGTTACGAAAAAAAACTGATTTCTTTTGCCGTTCTCGTTTTTTTGTGTTACCTTTGCACCGTTTTTTTACAATTTACCCGCAACAACTAACTTATGACAGCAACAAGAAGCTTCTGCGCAGCCATCGTTGCACTCGTTGTGCTTTGTGTGACGCCACTTCCGGTGATGTCAGACAACGTGCTGAGTGGCATGATCGAGCGAGACTACTCGCCGCAGGCCGACAGTCTGACGACGGTGCTCGTCAGGAAATTCATGAATCCCTCAAAGGGCACTTTCTGGGCTGTGCCTAACAACCAGCCGAACCGCGAGAGCGAGACAACCTACATCTACTGGCAGCAGGCGCACGCCATGGACGTGCTCGTCTATGCCTACGAGCGCACGAAGGACACCAATCCCAATCAGGCCGAAACCTACAAGCGTAGTATCGGACTGTGGTACAAGAACCATGCCAACAACTGGTATCACGACAGCAACGATGCGACCGGCTTCCTCAACACTTATACCGACGACATGTGCTGGATTTGCCTGACACTGCTTCATATTGCCGACGCTCTCGACGATGAGCAGTATGCCCAGACGGCCCGCACCGTCTTCGACAGTTACATTGCCCCACGAGGTTGGGCTGACGGCAATGGCTTTTGGGGACTGCCCTGGAAGCTCGACGACCGTGGACGTAACGCCTGCACCAACGCTCCCGGCTGTCTGGTGGCTTGTAAGCTCTATGAGCGCTATGCCGACGAATACTACCGGCAGGTGGCCATCGACATCTACAACTATCAGGCAAACGAGATGAAGACCAAGCTTAACAATGACGGTCGCGTTGAGGATCCGCCGCTGACCTACACGCAAGGCACCTTCGGCGAGGCCTGCCGCCATCTCTTCCACATCACAGGCGACGATGCTTACATGACGATGGCCACGAAGGTCATCCACTACCTCTGCACAAGTACCCGCTGCGTCGACCGCGGCATTCTGCGCCACGAAGGCACGTCTATGGACCAAAGCATCTTCAAGGCCGTTGCTGTTCCCTACATCGCCAATATGGCACTCGACGAGGATGTGCCGTTGACCTATCGTCGCGTGTTCACGCGCTTCTTGCAAAACAATGCCAAGAAGCTTTGGGCCAACCTCAATTTGGACAAGTACCCCGCCACCTACTGCAACTACTACTGGGGCGAGCCCGTCGACGAGTCGGCAGTGCCCTCGATGGGGGCGATGGCCAGCGGCTGCTCGTTGATGGAGAGTATGGCTCGTGTGGCCCTCCGTTTGCTTGGCGACGAGTCGGCTATTCAAGCTGTTGAGATTGCTGCTCCTGCAGATGCCCGCGGCGTCTACTCGATAGACGGACGCCTCATGGACCGGCACGCCGACAGCGACAGACCGCACAGATCGGGCATTTACATTGTCGGCAACAGGAAGATTGTTGTCAAATAGCATTAACAAGAACTACAAATCAATCAAGGTAAAAAGATATGGGTAAAGTCATTAAGCCTATAGGCTATGAGCGCCTGCTCGACATGCACCAGACGGAGCAGGGCATCAAACTTATCAAGGAGTTTTTCCAGCAGAACCTGTCAACGGAACTGCGACTGCGGCGTGTCACCGCACCACTTTTCGTGCTGAAGGGACTGGGTATCAACGACGACCTGAATGGCGTGGAGCGTCCCGTCACCTTCCCCATCAAGGACATGAACGATGCACGCGCAGAGGTGGTTCATTCGCTTGCCAAGTGGAAGCGCCTGACATTGGCGGAGTACGGTGTGAAGCCGGGCTACGGCATCTACACCGACATGAACGCTATCCGCGCCGACGAAGAACTTGACAATCTGCATTCACTCTACGTCGACCAGTGGGACTGGGAGGCCGTTATCCGCCGTGAGGACCGCACGCTGCAGTTCCTCCGCGGTATCATCGAGCGCATCTATGCTGCTATCCGCCGCACGGAGTATCTGGCCTGTGAGACCTATCCGCAGTTGACCCCTTTCCTGCCAGAGAAGATCCATTTCATTCATGCAGAAGAGCTGTTGCGCATGTATCCCGATAAGACACCCAAGGAGCGCGAGGATGCCATCTGCGAGGCTTACGGTGCCGTCTTCATCATCGGTATTGGCGGGCGGCTCTCGAACGGTGAGAAGCACGATGGGCGTGCCGCCGACTACGACGACTGGTCGACCGTTGCTGAGGACGGGCGCAAGGGCCTGAATGGCGACATCCTTATCTGGTATCCTATCCTCGGACGCTCTTTTGAGCTCTCGTCAATGGGTATCCGTGTTGACAAGGAGGCACTGCTCCGCCAACTCGCAATCGAACATCAGGAGGAGCGCGAGCAGCTCTATTTCCACCAGCGTCTGCTCAACGATCAGTTGCCACTCTCCATCGGTGGCGGTATTGGTCAGAGCCGACTGTGCATGATAATGCTCCACAAAGCACACATCGGTGAGATTCAGGCCAGCATCTGGCCCGACGACATGCGCCAGGAGTGCCTCCAGCTGGGCATGTCCCTCATTTAGGCCCACCCCCTTACCCCCTCCCCCAGGGAGGGGGATTTATATAGACTTTCCGCGGAGAGGGGAGGTGAAAACTCTTTCGCTGATGAATGATTTCACTTTATTCAAGTTCCGCAAGCTATGAAGACTATGCGCAGCTAGCCCCGTTAGGGGCGTGACAGTGGTAGCCAGCCATTTCCGCTCGACCTTGTCGCTTGCTACCAACGGGACGCAAGAATGGCTGGTATAAATGGACGGAAGAAAAGCGTGCCTTTAGGTACGCGACAGCATTGATTTCTTGTCGCGTACCTACGGCACGCCCGTCACAGCACCCCTGTTACCAGCCATTCTTGCGTCCCGTTGGTAGCAAGCGACAAGGTCGAGCGGAAATGGCTGGCTACCACTGTCTGATGCCTACGGCATCGGCTGTGCAGAACTTGCGGAACTTGAATCACTTTGTCGTTTGTGCTTGTGGGACTCCCCGAGCTCTCATCCTGTCCTCTCCTAGCTCTCTGCCAGACCTCTCCTAGCTCTCTGCCAGACTTCTCCTAGCTCTCTGCCAGACTTCTCCTAGTTCTCTGTCAGACTTCTCCGAGGGAACGGGCAGTTCCAAAAGAAAATCCCGAAACCCCGATAAACAAAGGGTTTCGGGATTTTCTTTTGATAGAATTTTTAATTTTTGCCGCACATTTGCCGCACACCTTTATTTTTTAATTAAGAAGGCAGCCTCACTTTTATGAAGCTGCCGGGTGTAAACTCGATTGTTATTGCATGGTAGCAAACAAATCGGGTGCAAAGGTACAAAGAATAATTGGGAAACATGAAGGAAAAGTAAAATTTTTGTTTCGGGCTGAAGTTTGTATTGATTTTGTTTTGCTTTGTTTTGCTTTTGTTTCGCTCACATCCTTAGCTGCATGGAAATGGGCTTATAAAATGACACTTCCCCTGCATCACGCAGAGGAAGTGCCCATCGTTATTATGATAGTAAACAAAAAAAGCTTACGACATTCGCTACATCACGTAGAGAAAGTGCCGAGTAGAAACCTTTTATAAAAAATGATCACTGCAAAGTTAGGCAGAAAAGGTGAAAACACCGCTATATTAGAGGAAATTTAGAGGTAATTAACGGATTACAAGGAGTGAGGACTGGCGTTTGTCAGGTGAGGGAGTCGATATCGAATTCGTCGTCCTCGTCGGGGTCGTAGTCGGCGGCGAGCGGCAGCGATGATGGCGGAAGGCTGGATGGGCTGTCGTTGTCGATGATGGCGACCTGCTTGAGGGTGATTGTCGTCTCGGTCTTTGTGTACTGCTTATCCAGTTCGAGGAGACGTTCCTCTTCGTTGATGGGACGGTTGACG
>JAFPZD010000217.1 GCA_017417465.1 Prevotella sp.
CTGTTGCCGGGTCGTACTCGATGTTGTTCACGCCCATGCAGCGGCCCGTGCCGTCGAAGGCACCTACTATGTCGCGCGAGTCGGTGACGAGGTCGTTGTTCACAAAGACCTGTGCCACGATGTTCATCGAGTAGCGCTTCAGTGCCGGGTCAACCGTCCAGTCGGGTGCTGCACCCTCCACGGTCAGTTCCAGGTAGTAGGCATCCGACATGCCGTCCTCGTCCGTCAGATAGATAATCTGGTCGTAGCTGCCCACCGTCAGGTCCTTGCTGATGGTGAATTCCACCTCGTCCGTAGTCTGCGGTTCAACGATGTCGCTGGACTTGTCGACGGTAATCCAGCTGGGCAGGTTCTCGATGGTGTAGGTGTGAGCCTTGCCGCCGTTGTTCTCGATCATGCCGACGAGGGTCAGTCCCTGACCTTCCTTGATGGTGACGACGCGGTTCTTGCCCAGCGACATCCACGTCAGCGGGTTGCGGTTGACGAAGAAGGTCTCCGTGGCCGGCGAGGCCATGAAGTTACCGTTCTTGTCGGGAATGTCGTAGAGCGTCACATAGACGTTCTGCTTGTTGATGCGGCTGTCCTGCTCGTTGATGTTCACCAGGAGCTGGTTGTTGCGGCCCACATAGCTGAAGTCCAACGTGCGCAGCTGCTCGTAGGGTTGGACGGGAGCACCCGTGGTACGGTCGATACGGGCCATGATGTCGCTGACAGGGTTGACGAACAGGCTGTCGCGCACGCCGGTGTCGTTGCCGTCGTTGTCAAGCTTCACCACCTTGCTCCAGGCGTAGGGCATGAGGGCAAGCTGGCCGTTCTTCTGCTGCTCCTGTCGGTCAAAGCTCGTATAGGCCTTCAGGCCGCGTTCCATGCCGCCGGGCGACTTGGTGCTGTAGCGTTGAATGAGCGTAGCTGGCAGTGCCTGCTCGAAGAGTGCCAGTCCGTCGATATGGCCGGTGTAGGCATTCTTCTCGTAGTAGGTGGGGTCACCGCTGTTCTGCCACACCGTGTTGCCCAGGAAGAAGCGCGTGCCGAGCATGCCGCCGAGCGAGTCGGTGGTGAGCTGGGCCTTCGCCACATTATCTATATAGATGGTAGCCACGTTGCGGGCGCGGTTGACGGTCATGGCAAAGTGGTGCCAGCGGTCGTTGCAGAGGTCGTCGCCCAGGGTGAACTGACGGCCGTTGGTGCGGTATTTCAGCGTCTGGTTCTCAAATCCGATGAAGAACTTGTTCTTGGCATTCTCGTCCGTGGCCAGGCCGGAGCCGTTGGCCATCAGCGTGCCGTTCTCCCCAGCCGTCTTGAACCAGAACATCAGCGTGTAGTCCTGCTCGTCGTCGCGCTGGAAGAGGTCGGCGCGCAGCTGCAAGCCCTTGTACTCACCGGCCTTGCGTGTCGCGGTGGAGTCGATACTGAGCGACATGCCCTCGGGCTGGGCCCACGAGGCACCGTTCAGTATCAGGTGGGCACCCTGTGCCAAGTCGGCAGCATAGTCGCCGCGGCCGTCGTTCATCGGGTAGTAGTCCACCAGTCCCAGCTCGTAGCCCGTCAACAGATGTCCACTGTAGCGGCCCAGGGTGGCCAGGTCCATCGTGCGATACCACAGGCGGCCCTGCAGCATGCGTCCCTTGAAGTAGTGGTCCTTGCCGTTGTTCGCGTCGTTGGCAGCACCGAACGTCAGCGGACCGGCGCCGCTGTAGGTAATGTCATCCCAACTGCCTATTTGCGTATTATTATAGAGTGATAGCTGCTTGTTGTCGCCGTCGAGGACGATGGCCACGCGCTGGAAGCCTACGGTGTCCACCTCGGCGGTGCTCACCAGCTCGCGCCCGTCGACAACTGCCTTCAGGTGGCGTTCCTTCGTGAGCCACAATTGCAGGCTCTTGCCCTCGGAGCCATGGCTGAAGATGGGCATGTCGCGCCCGTCCTCCTCCGTCTTGATCATCACCTCCACGGTGACGTTCTTGTTGGCGAAGTTGCGGTTAGACTGTGTCTGGGCATAGCCCGCGCCGCCAAACTGCAGTGACGGTGCCTCCTGAACGGCCGTCTCACTGGTCTCGCCCATCACCTCGAAATTGGTTATCTTCTGCAGGTAGTTGTATTCTATATCTTCCGAGAAGTCGAAGATGATGTTCTCGCCCGGACCGAGCACGCCGCTCTTAGGCTCCGGTGTGCCGAAGAGCTTCGGTCGGCGCGTGTCCTTCACGCCTGAGAGCACCTTCGACTCCGAGGTGAGGAAGGCATTGCCGTTGCGGCAGAACAGCACGGCGCGCAGGTCGTAGCCTTTCTCCATCTCCTGACCCTCGCCGAAGAAGCGCGTCTGGATGTTGCCGTTCTTCGGAATCATGGCCTTCGTGCCCGAGGCAGCGCGGTAGAGCAGCGAGTCGGCATAGTAGCCGCAGAGGTTCGTCCAGTAGTCGTCACCACGGTTGGTCTCCTTGTACTGGAACTCGATGTGATCGAAGTTATGCTGGTTCTTGTCGAAACCGCCGATGGTGACGGGCAGATACCAGCCCTTGCCCTTCTCCTGCGGGGCATCGGTGTTGAGCACCCACTTGTCGCCCGGGGTGAGGATGACCACCGAGCCTGCCGTCTGCAGGTAGTGTACATCGAAGGCCACCTCCGCATAGCAGTCGACATCGTTCTGAGAGATGACACCGATGCGCAGGTCCTCATAGTCGAACTTCTCGCCGGCATAGACCTCCAGTGTCTTCTCCGTCACCTGGCCCGGCCGTACCTCAATGGTGCGCGCGGTGCCGGTGAGCGGCATGCCGTCAATCATCAGCCGTACGCCGTCGGGGTTCTTCATATCTACCTGGTAGAGGTCGAAGTAGATGTAGGCGGCCTCAGGCTGCTCGCTCTCGTTGGTGATATAGAGCTTGAAGCGGGCAGGTTCGCCGAAGGGCACGCCACTCACGCTCTGCTTGTCCATCTTGATCTGTGGATTCTCAATCTTCTTGGTACGAACATCGAGCACCGTGCCGGCATTGTTGAACAGCGTTTTGCGCTCGCCTTCCCACGGACGGCAGGTGGCGCCGCCACGGGTGCGGTAGACGAAGCTGGTGGGATAGCGGAAGTCGCTGGTCTTGAACTCACGACTCAGGTAGGCATTGACGTAGTCCCGCTGCTTCCAGAAGTCCTGGCTGAGGAAGATGTCATTGGAACCATAGTCCGGCAGTGGGTCGGACAGCGACGTGGCTCTGTAGACGTCGAAGTCGAGGTGGCTGCGCTTGTCCATGCTCACGGTGAAGCTTTCCGTGCGGCTGTACGACGACGACTCGGTGTGCTTAGGAGTCACACTGAAGCTGGCCACTGGCGAGAGGATGACTTTTATATTGGCACCCATGCCCTTGAACTCGACGCTGCCCTTCGTTCCGTTCGACAGGCCAATCAGGTTGGCGGCCATCGTGCCGATGAGTGAGGCGGCGTTGGCCAGTCCGTTGTCGAAATAGCCGTCGGTAATGGGGGTGAAGGGGTTAACGAAGGAGTTCATCATCGAGTAGTTGCTCTGGAACGACTCGCTATAGTTGATGGTCGTGCCTCCGTCCACGTCGTAGTTGGCCACGAGGTCGGTGGCGTTCATCTTCACTTTCTCGTTACGGCTGATCATCTCTATCCAGGCCTGCAGACTCTGGTGGTAGCGGTGTACCTCGTCTTCGAAATTTTTAGAAGTATTTGCAGGCAGAATCATCTCGTAGTCCGCACCGAAGCGCTCGCTCTCACGGCTTACCTTCGACAGGTAGACGGGTTCGCCCAGGGCATTGGCCTGCATCTGGGCTTCTTCCTTGGTGCCGGTAAACATGAGTGACTGGCACTGTTCGGTGAGCTGTGGTATCAGCTGATGGATGATGTAGTGCTGCGAGTGGACGAAGTTCGACCGCAGCGTTGTTCCGTAGGTCAGCACCTCGTCGCGTACCAGGTGCAGGGGATAGCCCTCGTGGTCAACACCTCGGGCGATCTCCACCATGCGGCCCGACTCGAGTTCACCGCCCGACCGCTGGAACGTGCTGTCGGGGATGGCACGGATGGCCGTACCGGGCCTCACCTCAATGTTCTGCACGGTGCCGATATAGAGGTCGCCGTCGGCCCCCACGAGCTTCGGGTCTGAACTGGTCGAAATGTCCTCCGTGGTGGTCATGGTGTATTCGAAGGCGCGCTCGCCGCTGCCCGAGAATACCAGGTTGATGCTGCTCTCAGCACCCACGGCCAGGTCGATGCCTGAACTGACGTAGGTACCTACGCCCATGGGGGCGGCCACGAGTCCGGTAGAGGTTTTCAGTGCCGCGCCCACATTCATGCCGATGGTGAGACCAGCCTTCCACGCCATGTCCATCGTGTAGGCACGCTTCAGCGTGGAGCCTTTGGCAAGTGTGGCGTGCGACGAACCGCCGGGCGGGTCGCGCAGCACGTCGAGTAGCAGCGGTTGCGAGCAACTCATGATGTCCTGGGCACCCGTGGGCTGCAGCACGTTGAACACGTAGCCCTTCAGCGGCTCGGCCTCGTAGTGGGTGCCGTCCTGCAACAACGTCATGGTCATAGTCCCGAGGGCGTTGTCGCCGGTCAGCAGGTAGGGCTTCTGGGCTATCTCCATCACATAGTTACCTTGTCCTAAAGAGTCGAGCTGCACGGTGTCGCGGTGCAGGGCATCGACCATGCCGTTGTGGATGGTCACCACGCCGCCCGGCAGGCTCACCACGTCGATGGTGTCGCTCTGCATGTTGTTGTTATAGTAGTATTTCTCCGTGGCCGAGAGCCAGAGCGGATATTTCTTCTCGATGCTGAACACGGGGTAGCCGAAGGTGTAGCGGGTCTCCAGCGAGTCCTTCTTGCCCTTGGGCCAGTTCTCCTTCTTCACGCCGTAGGCCAGCGTCAGCTTCTGCTTGCTGCCCGCCAGGTTCTTGAACAGGTAGTACTGGTCGCCGAAGAAGTCGAACTTGCTGAAGCCCTGCTGCCGGTATTCGATGCTGACGGGCGAGTGGTAGATGCGGCTATACTTGGCCTGATACACTTCTTCCACGGTGGTCAGTTCCTTGTGGTCGCCAGAGGTACTCCACGAACCCTTGAGGGTGTCGCGGTGCATCGTGATGGAGTCCGTCAGGTCGATGACGTCGCCCACCTGGCCGTCCTGGAACAGCGTGGCGTAGCCCTTGGCGGTAATCTGCTGCACCTTCCACTTCACGGGCGGCAGCTTCACCTCGTATTCACCCGTATAGGGGTCGGGCGATACCACCATGCGGTTCAGCGTGGTGTGTACGCTGGTCTGGTACTTATGCTTGCCGTCGTTGCGGTTGGCCTGCTCGTGCAAAAAGACCTCGTCGCGGGTGTTCTTGTTGCGGTCTTGCTTGTCGAACACCAGTCGCGAGCTGTTGTCGCCCTCCAGGGTGAACACCATCTGCAGGTTGTCGCCCAGGTTGTTCTTCGACAGGGCATTGCCCAGTGGCTTCTCACCTTCGGTCTTGCCGCCCACCACGCGTCCGATGAGCTTGACGCGCGTCTGGTCGTAGAACAGCAGGCTGGCCAGGTCAGTGTCGAAGGTGTAGGCCTTCTGCGTGTCGGGGTCGTCGTCCTTCTCGTGGTAGAAACCGCCACGCCAGAAGGTGTGGCCTTCTTTCACGGCCTGGATGCTGTCGTGCTTGCCCTTCAGCATACGGAAGGCGAAGTTACCCTCGGCATCGGTGGTCACGCGGCCGGCAGCATTATGCACCTCGTAGCCGTCGACCAGGAACGATACGCCCTGCACAGGGATGCTCGTGCCGTCGTAGGTCACACTGCCCGACAGCTTCACGCTCTCGCCAACCTCTATCACGCGGCCCGTCACCACGTTGTCGCCGGGCTTGGTGCCGAAGGTGACGGGTACGGGGGTCAGGCCGTTGATACCCACCACGGAGAGGTTGTAGCTGGTCTCCTGACCGTTCTGGTAGGGAATACCCTCTATGCGGAAGAAGCCGCTCTCGTCGGTGGAGTCGGGCATCTCCTTGCCCGCCACGCTGAGGAATACCCTCTTGGCCGGTATGCCCGTGCCGTCGAGGAAGCGCAGGTGGCCCTCCACAGAAGCCGTCTGGTAGCACATGCCCTCCACCTCGTCGGTTTCATCGTAGGTGAGGCCCTCGCAATTGGTCACTCCTCGCACCTTATATATATATTGGTGGACGGGCGAGGTCTCCTTGTCCTCATACTGCATCTCCGTCAGCTGGGTGGCAATACACCTGGTGCTGTCGACGGGGTGTTTCGCGTCGCGGCGCCACACCTCGTAATAGTCCACCGGCTCGTCGGTCTCGTTCTCCCACGTCAGCAGGGCGGAGGTGGGACGGTTCTCCACCTCAAGCGACTGCTTGGCAATATGGCCCAGGTTCTCGTAGTAGAACTGGCCTGCAGCGACCTCATCCTCATACATATCACCTGTTATAGGCTCAACACTGTTGGTAATTGGCACGGGCTGGCCGTTGGCATCCTTGGTCCAGCCGTTGCCCAAGATGGACAGAATCTCATCACTCGTCTTAGCCTCGCCAGAGTTTGTTTCGACGTACTCTCTAGTACAGTAGCTGTTGTTGACGGTCAGCGCGCCTGAATTCGTGCATGCCCATGTGTTGCAGTTTTCGTATTTTGTATTGATGGAAGTAGGTGCGAACAGGCAGTTGTTGATAGTCACCCTGCTCTGAACAAACAAGGCATCCCCCACGAAGCCGCCGTTAGCCCAGTTATTAACTCCCGCAAAGCTGCCGGCAAAGCGGCAGTTGTTGAATGTGAGCTGGTTGGCATCACTCCTGCCCACGAAGCCACCCATGCGGGCTTTGCCATTGTATTTGCTTTTCAGGTTGACCGTTGAGTTGCAGTTTTCTATGGTAACGTTACTGCCCATGTTTGCAAAGGTTATCAGGCTGGCCGTGTGCTTGAGGGAACCACTGGCGGTGCCCGTCAGGTTCAGGTTGCGAAAAGTGGAGGAGCCCACATAGTAGAAGGGTGCCGCATAATCGTCATTTCCTGAGTTTATATTGAGTTCCACCGTGTGGCCGTTGCCCTCAAATGTGCCACGGTAGGGTGCATCAAAATCGCCTACTCGCTTGTTGACGTCGACGCTGATGTCGGTCATCAGGTAGGCATTCACGTCGTATTGTCCCTTGGCCTCTTTCACCTTCTGAATGAAAGTGTCCCAGTCGGCAGCCGAGCTGATGGTGACGGACTTCTTATAGCGGGTTATGGTTTTGCCCATCCCCACACCGAAGTCTATCACGTAATAGACGCACGAGCGGTTGAGCTGCACCACCTTCTTGCGCGCCGTTATCTCCTCGTCGGTGAGCACGATGGTGGTGGTATCGACGGGCTCGGTCTTGCGGTTGAAGGTCATGAGGCGCATCGTCATCTGTGCGCGACTGTCCCATACGGCACCCGCCTCGTTGCCGTAGCTCCAGTTGACGCTGATGGTGCGTGCCGTCTGGTCCTTCCAGTCGGCCTTGTAGTCGCTGTTCACCTTCAGCAGGTGCAGGTTGTTCAGTGCTTGTGACTTAACGGCCGAGGTGACATTGTTGGAGATACCCCACAGCTCCTTGGCTGAGGCACGAATCACAATGTAGTGGGTTGTCACGCTGCCCCCGTTGAGTTGTGCTTCCGTCAGTGCCGAGACGATGGTGGAATCCTTGAAGGTGTAGTTGGTGGTCTTGCTGTCGAACACCACCGAGCCTATGTTCTGCATGTCGGCAGTATTGTCGGTAAACGAGCGCATCACAAGAAACTGGTCACCATCCACGACATCCTGACAGTCGGCATTGCTGACTGTCCACTTCAGTTCCACGGCGCCGGCATCGGTGAGCGGTTTGTTGGTGCCGAACTGCAGCACATTGGTTGTCAGGTTCTGCACTTTGTGCATCATCTTGTCGATAGTCTGCACCTCTTGGCCCAAAAGAGTGTGACCACTGGCAAACCTTATGTTCAGCTTTATGTTCTTGTGTTGCTCTGTTGCTGGCACCAAGATGAAGCCCGCATAGGTGTTTGCTTTGAACTCAACTTCTTTTATGGTCTTGGTGGCACCGTTCTCATCGGTATAAGTGCCGTTAATCCACTTCACTGGCTGATCGCACGAGAAAGGAATCTTCAGCATGCCTTTTTCATCCTTCTCTGTGCCAAGCACCATGTCGTAAGTTTGGAAATTCACATTACCTATAGGGTAAGTGCATAAAGGCACTACATGACCATCCATCACTTTCCAATTGTCATCGCCCAGCCTCGTGGCTACTTCATTAATAACTATTGACGCATCTAAATCGTTAGCTATTCCTTTTCTATAAGCCCAGTTGTTGCTGCCCTTGGTGGGGCCAAAGGCATCGTCCTGGCGACAACAAAGACCCACTGCCGTAAGACCTTCGTAAGTACCTTTCTCTAAACAGTTGGTGATGACAACATCACTCCACACATAGGATGCGAAAGCAGCTCCAGCGCGCTTACCTATAAGCTTACCGTCAAAAAGGCAATTTGTAATAGATGGACTCACGTAAGAGGTCGTTGCTATAAATCCACCGACGTTACCTTGGGCGGACTTGATAGTGGCAGATACTCTGCAATTTTGGATGTTAATGCTCGAACCGCTGCCGATATTCCCCAATAGGCCACCTGCATCTTCAATCCAGTTAAAGTTTCCGTCAACGTGCAGATTCTTAATGGTAGCAGCTATGGCAAAACTAAAGACAGAATTACCTGGATTGTTCGCAGTCAGCGTATGGCCATTACCGTCAAAAATCCCCCTATAAGAACGAAAATTTGCACCTAAAGATTCGGTGATGGTGAAGTCTGCGTCCATGATGGCATTCACATCATATTCTTCTTTGGCATTTTCCGCCAGATTGACGAATTCATTCCAGTCTTCAGTCGTGCGTAGCACGTAGAAACTCTTGCCTTCCAGCGTAACGGTGTCCAAGCCCCATGCCCCCTGGGGCACGAGCATCCCCACGAGCATCAGGACCATGGCGGCCGCCAAGTGCAGCCGCTGCCGCCGTGAGGAAATTACCTCCCCCACTGGCGACACTCGTCTCGTTTTTGTGTTCGTAATCATAATCTTTCTATTATTAATAAATTCCGTAGTAATTTAATTTTACTTTCTTTATAAGTACCTGAGCAACAAAAAGTTCTTGCTGTGGCAAGCGGCAGAGCGGCTCAGGATTTGGCCATGTCAGATTTTTTACTTATCTTAGTGCTGCAAAATCATCAATGACGTGGCAAAGACAAGCAAAAAATCTGAGAAAATCATCACTTTTGGCGGAATATTTTTCGTTTTTGGACAAATTTGACCGTATTCTGTCCTCTGTAATCGACTCCCACCTAGTGGCCTGAATATCGTTGATGAGCAAGCAGCAGAAAAGACGCTAAGTAGGATTAGCTATTTCCTATAGTCAGCCACAGAAGCAACTCTGATGGGTCGGCGTTCGAGCACAGTGTAGTCCAACCCTATCTGTTTTAGTTCGCTGAGAAAAGCATTGAGATATACGTCGGTGGTGAAGAGCTGCATGAAGCTGATGCAGAACGTGCCGTTGATGGCGCTGATTTCTGCACCCAGGGCATGAGTGGAATAGACCTCGGTGTACATCTCGCGTGCTCCAGGATCGGTAACCACTTCGATACGCTTTACCATAGAGGCGGGCATCGACTTGAAGGTTTCCTTGGCATTCTTCGACAGGCTGGGGTCATAATGCCCATTCTTGTATATCTTATAGCTGCTATTGCCCTTGACAAGTATGTTGTCTTGTCCGTC
>JAFPZD010000218.1 GCA_017417465.1 Prevotella sp.
CTCCTTGCCGTCCTGTCCGATGATGGTCAGCTCGCCCTGCACCAGCACACCGTAGTTGATGACGGGATGGTGGTGCCAGCCCAGCTTTTGTCCGGCAGGGAACACGTACTTCACCGCCACCAGTTCGGGCTTGCCCTCGAAGTAGTCGGGCAACTCCACACCGTCCCAACTCTGCGACGTGCGAATCAGTTCGGTGCTCACGACCTGCTGCACGGGATTGTCTTCCTGTGCGTGGGCCTCCTTACAAGAGGTCAGACTGTAACTTACTGCTGTCAGGCCGCAAACGAGGGTGGCGGCGAGCACCCATAGTTTCTTCTGTTTCATTGTTCTTTGTTTTGATTGGTTATTCTAAATCATAATTTTTGGTTGCAAAATTACTAAAAATCTTTCAAAATCTTGCCATTTCGGCGTTAAATCACCAGTCGTTGTCACCGTTGTTACCGATTCCTTCTGTCGCTCCGCCCGACCCGTTACCGCCCCATTTGCCGCTTCTGCCGGAAGATAGCGGCCAGCATCCATTGTTTCAATGTCTGTTTCATTGTATATCCCTCAATTTTTTTCTTCTGGCCTCTCTTCTATACCATACTGCAAACCAGACGCAGGCGGCAACGAGGCAGGCGATGCCCAGAGAATAGCCGACGTACTCAGGCAGGTGGAACGATTGCCCATCCGCTCGCTCTTCACGCAACGGGCCATCAGCGGGCTCTGCGTAGCGTGGAAGCCGGAGATAGCACCGCAGGCGATGGTGATAAAGAGTGCCGGGAAGATGTTGTCAGTCCACTTGTCGGGTTCCGTCGCAGCCCCCATGTTGTAGCAATGTGTCCACAGTTCGGGCAATGTCGGCCAGTGCAGGAAGAGCCACACCATCAGTGCCCCGGCCATAAACAGCAGCGAGAAGGCGAACAGCGGATATATCTTGCCGATAATCTTGTCGATGGGCAGCATCGTGGCAATGAAGTAATAGCAGAAGATGATGATAATCCACATCAGCGTGTCGCCGCCGATGGAATGAAGAATCTCAGCAGGTGAATAGACGAACACCGCTCCCACCATGATGAGCAGCAGGACGGTGAACACCAGCATCACGTTCTTCGTGGTCTTACCCAGGTAATGGCCTATCATCTCGGGCAGTCCGGCCCCGTCATGGCGCATGGAGAGCATGCCCGACATATAGTCGTGGACGGCTCCGGCAAAGATGCAGCCGAATACAATCCACAGATAGGCCACGGGGCCGAACTTCGCACCCATGATGGCACCGAAGATAGGACCCGTACCCGCGATGTTCAGGAACTGAATCATGAAAATCTTCCAGTTGGGAAGCACCATATAGTCCAGACCGTCGGCCTTTGCCACGGCTGGCGTTACGCGGTTGTCGGGTCCGAACACCCGTTCGACGTAGCGTCCGTAGAGCACATAACCTAACATGAGAGCGACAAGGCTCAAAGTAAATGTAATCATTTTTTCGTTGATACTTAAATTGTTATTACTGTTGTTTCTTCAGTTTCATATTCTGTTTTGATTGGTTATAACTTTTTATCTTTGAAGGATACGACGGATTAAATGTTATCTATCCAAAACTACCGCCCTATTTGCCGCTTCAGCCGGAGAATGCGGCGGATGCTCTGGTCGATGCAGAGCAGCGGCGCGCCGTTCATGGCGCGTATCTGCCGTTATCTTGCTCTTCGAGGCTTTCTGACGCACGTACTGGAACTGGGCGCCCGTCTCGATGAGTGGCCAGGTGGAGTGAGTGAAGGTGACGGTGGCGGTGTCGCCGCGCAGGGTGATGTCGCCACCGATGGGGTTGCCCGCCGCATCGGTGGCAGTGAACTCCAGCCTGTCGCCGTCCACCATGCCAACTGCGTCGCTCAGTATGGTCAGTCGGAAGATGCCTATTTCCAGCCGATACATGCCAGCGGTGCCCTTCGGCTCGATGAGCAGGTTCGGCGAGTTGTTCTCGTCCAGATAGGTGCCTTCGAAGGCAGGCTCCATCTCTTCGATTCTGGCTTCTATCGCCTGCTGTTCCGCGCTCTGTTGCTGGTCTGCCTGGCGGTTGCCGCCACAACCGACTGTGATGGCGCAGACGGTCAGGATAGCGGCGAGCATCCATAGTCTTGATTTCTTCATATTTTCTTCTTTCAATCTTTTGACTCTTTTATTTCCTCGTCCGACCTCACTTTGATGCTGCCCAGCGTGAACGTGCCGTCATCGTCGAGCGTGACGCGGGCCTTCAGCGTGGGCATTTCGCCGTAGTGGAGCACGAGGCCCGTGTTGAAACTGAGGCCGGGTGTGACGCAGACCGTCAGCCCGTCGCTGTCGGCCTCGTAGGTCAGTTGCTCGCCTATCCACACGGCATCTTCGTAGAGGTCGCCCATGTTCGTCTCGTTAACGACCACCGTGACGAGATGCTGATCGCCGTCATAGAGCGTCACCTCTCGGCCCTCTACGGCATAGCGCAGCCGCTGGCAGAG
>JAFPZD010000219.1 GCA_017417465.1 Prevotella sp.
AAGACCTTCTCCCCCCTTATTGTATTTATTATTAATAAGGTTTATTTCAAAATGAAAAAACATTTCTTGTCATTGGTCCTTGTGACCTTTGCACCTGTTGCTGCGACATGGGCGCAGCAAGACTCTCCCGATTCATTAGCGTTGGAACAGCTGCAAGAGGTTGTTGTGAGCGGCGTACGCGCCCAGAAAAACGCACCCTTCGCCGTTGCCAACATTCAGAAAGCCGAACTACAGCAGTTCTCCACCACCGGTCAGGAACTGCCATTCCTCTTCTCCCGTACACCGGGTGTGCTGGCCTGGAGTGAGAACGGACTGGGAACGGGAACCTCCTACCTGCGCATTCGTGGCGCCGGCGACTCTCGAATCAATGTCACCCTCGACGGTGTGCCTCTCAATTCACCCGAGGACCAGTGCGTGTTCTGGGCAAACATGAACTCCTATGCCTCGCTGCTCGGATCGGTACAGATTCAGCGTGGCGTGGGCTCGTCGACCAATGGCGACGGCGCCTTTGGTGGAACGGTATCACTACAGTCGAAGACTCCCTCGCTGACTCCATCCGCCGAGGTAAGTGCTTCCTATGGTTCCTACAACACCTTCAACGTGGGCGGTTCCTTCTCGACGGGCTTGCTGTGGAAACACTGGCTCTTCGACGGCGCATATCACGAGACAAACACCGATGGCTACATTCACGGCACCAGCGGCCGATCGGGTAGCTATTATGGCTCACTGCGCTACATCAGCGACCGTCTTTCCATCGCCTATAAGAACTTCGGCAACTTCGAGAAGACCGGTCAGGCTTGGAACGGCGTCACAGCTGGCGACAACGATCTCTCACTGATGGACGGCACCTACGGCGCACAGACTGGCATCAAGACCTATAAGGACATGTGGGACGCCGGTCTCGGCCGCTACAACTCGCTCTACGAGATGCTCACTTACGACGAAGACGGCAACTTCGCCCGCGGAGCTGACGGCAAGTACATCACCGAACGCTACACGATGTCTGACGGTTCCCTATGGAACAAGACCACCGATAACTTTTGGCAGAGCCACAACCTGCTCACCGCCACGTGGGACATCAACAGCAAGTGGAGCACAATGGCCACGCTTCACTACACGCACGGCTACGGCTACTACAAAGAGTTCCGTTGGCAAAACAAGCTGAAGAAACTCGGCCTGCCGAACGAAGAGTTCAACGGCGACGCGCTCTCAGGCATCAAGCGTACCGACTGGGTGCGCAAGAAAGGCCTTGAGCAGGATGTCTACGGACTGGTCTGGAACCTGAACTATAAGGATGACGACTGGGACATCGTGGGCGGTCTCTCCGTGCAGCAGTTCGACGGCAACCACTTCGGCTACATGACCTATCTGAGCAACGAGCAACTGCGCGCTTTGCTCATGAAGAACGGCGACTACAAGTACTACGACTCCGATGCGAAGAAGCTCGACGGCAACGTCTTCGTGAAGGCTCTCTACCACATCACCCCGCATTGGGATGTGTTTGCCGACATGCAGTATCGTCACGTCAGCTATAAGACCGATGGCTACAACGACAAGTTCGTCTACA
Source organism: Prevotella sp. (assembly GCA_017417465.1). Classification (GTDB taxonomy): domain Bacteria; phylum Bacteroidota; class Bacteroidia; order Bacteroidales; family Bacteroidaceae; genus Prevotella. The sequence continues at coordinate 1,568 of JAFPZD010000219.1, forward strand.
ACAAGCAGACCTACCTCTACGAGAAGCATTACCTCAACATCGACGAGCAGTACAACTTCCTGAACCCAAAGGCAGGTTTCTCGTTCCATCAGGACGGACACCGCGTCTACGGATCAGTAGCCATGAGTCATCGTGAGCCCGAGCGCAACAACTTCACCGACAACGGCAACTACCCCGCACCGAAGGCCGAGAGCCTCCTGGACTACGAGCTCGGCTATCAGTATACAGCACAGACGTGGCGCTTAGGCTTGAACGGTTACTATATGTCTTACGACAATCAGCTTGTGCAGACGGGTGCCGTGAGCGACATCGGCGAACCACTCACCGCCAATGTGAAGGACAGCTACCGCCTTGGCGTGGAACTCACTGCCTCGTGGGCACCGCTGTCGTGGCTGACGCTTGAAGCCAATGCCGCGCTGAGCATGAACAAGATTAAGGATTTCGACGAGTTCGTAGAGGACTGGGACGACTGGAATCATGGTGACGACATCGAAGGTCTGAAGGCTGATATGGCCAAGTACCACATCGATGGCAACGGCGACGAGCTGCGCCAGTTCCACTACGACAACTCCACGCTTGCCTTCTCGCCCTCGACGATTCTGAATGGCTTCATCGACTTCCACCACAAAGGATGGCAGGCCGTCTGGCACACCAGCTACGTCTCGCGCCAATACCTCGACAACACAGAGAACGAAGACCGTTCGCTGCCCGGCTTCTCGCGTTCCGACATTAGCCTGAGCTACACTTGCAAGGCCTCATGGCTGAAGCCCGTGAAAGAGTTGGTCATTGGTCTGAACCTCAACAATGTGTTCGACGCCCACTATGCTTCAAGCGGCTGGGTATACTCGGCCGTTGCTGAGAGCTATGGTCACACCCCCGACAACCGTTACTACCAGATAGGTTTCATTCCCATGAGTGGTTTTACGGCGATGGGTAATCTTATCATCCGATTCTAATGGAAGAATTTCTTGCCGCCCACTGGCTCGACATGCTCACAACAGCACTCGGTCTGGCCTACATCATCCTTGAATACCACGCCAGCATCTGGCTGTGGGCAGTAGGCTTTGCGATGCAGAGTCTGGGCATTGTGCTCTACTATCAGAAAGGACTCTATGCCGATTGTGGCATGGAGTTCTACTATCTGGCGATGACGGTCTATGGCTACTTCAATTGGATGAGGAAGAAAAGTTCCTCTTCACAAGGAGAAAAGTCTGAGTCCACCCCAATCACCTCTTGGCTATCCAGACCCCACTCCCTTTGGGAGGGGTTGGGGGTGGGTATACTCACCCTCATTGCCTGGGCGGCACTTTACACGTTCCTCGTCACCTGCACCGACTCGCGCGTGCCGCTGGCCGACTCGTTCACCACAGCCCTCTCGTTCGTGGGCATCTGGGCGCTGGCCCGTAAGTACTTGGAGCAATGGTTCATCTGGATTGTCGTCGACGTCGTGACCTGTTGTCTCTACTTCTACAAAGACATTCCCTTCAAGGCCAGTCTCTACGCCCTCTACGTCGTCATCGCCATTTTCGGCTATCGCAAGTGGCGTCGCATGATGAAGAACGACTCCCCACAACCAGCGTAACAACAGTAAAGGAAATCATAAATTATAAATTATTAATTATAAATTATCAATTATTCATCATATATGAAGCGATTTGCATTTAAGATGTTCCTCAAGCCAGGCTGCGAGGAAGAGTATGCCAAGCGGCACGCTGCCATTTGGCCCGAACTGAAACAGATGATCAAGGAACAGGGTGTGGGCAACTACAGTATCTACTGGGATCGTGACACCAACATTCTCTTTGCCTATCAGGAGTGCTCAAAGGAAGGAAACTCTCAGGACACCGAGAACGTGGACCCCATCACACAACGTTGGTGGAACATGATGGCCGACATCATGGAAGTGAACCCCGACAACTCGCCCGTCTCTATTCCCCTACCCGAGTTGTTCCACATGGACTAAGGGCACAGCATCGACTGTGAGCCAGATTTCCCTCCCGTCCGTGCAGAACATCCCGAAAACAAAATAGCTGCAGTCCTTGCCTCTTGGCACGAACTGCAGCTATTATTTGAAATGTAGGGACGCGACGTGTCGCGTTCTTGGAGGGGAAAAGCAAATTCCAGTAACGCGGCACGCCGCGTCCCTACATAAGATTTATTGCTTCTTTTTGGCTGCCTGCTTCAGTTTCAAGGCAGGAATCTTAATCTTCTGACCAGCCGTCACCGTCTTGATGCCGCCATTGATTGCTTCCACATAGCACTCCATACCTGGACCCAGATATGCCTTGCTGATGCCTGCCAGCGTCTGGCCTGCGCGCACCGTAACGGTTTCGCTCACACCCGTGATGACATAAGCTCCTGTGCGAACACGCGGATCGTCGTTGTAGCTGGCATTCGAAGTCGTGGCTGTCTTCTTGGCTGCAGCAGCCTTTGCCTCAGCGGCTTTCTTTGCGGCAGCCTGCTTTGCAGCAGCTTGCTTGGCAGCCTCAGCCTTTGCGGCAGCTTGTTTAGCAGCTTCTGCTTTGGCGGCAGCCTGCTTGGCCTCTTCAGCCTTACGGCGTTCCATCTCCTTCTTGAGCTGTTCTGCCTGGCGGGCTTCCTCCACGCGGCGAGCCTCCTGAGCCTTCTTGATAGCCTCCTGATGCTTCAGTTCCTCGGCCTTCAAGGCAATCTCGTGCTCCTTTACCTTTCTATCGTGATCAGCAGCAGCCTGCTCGGCATTCTTGCGATCGTTGTCGGCAGATTGTCTGGGTGGTCTTCCCGGCTGCACATCGGCAGGACGCACACCAGCC
>JAFPZD010000220.1 GCA_017417465.1 Prevotella sp.
AAGGCCAACGTCAAGAATGGCGCAGGCTTCGGTGTAGCCCACATTGTCAACTACCTGCTGCAGATGGTCCTCCTCAACGTCTTCCTGAAGATGGGTCTAAGCACCACCATGGCTCCCGTGGGTGTCTATGCCGTCTCCATACCCGTCAACTACATCCTTGTCCGCTTCGTCTTCAAGCATTCGTGACGTATCTTTTGTCTATTAACATTATTTAGGGTGTAACGTTTACGCCCTTTTACTTTTCTTTGTACCTTTGCAAACAGCAACGAACCGTTAGAAAAGAATGACGAAAGAGAATAAAGACATATTGTTACGATTACTGCAGCAACACAAAGAGTTGGGCATATCAGAACAGATAGACTACCAGAAATTCTATCTCTACTCCATCATTACGCACTCTACGGCCATTGAGGGATCTACGGTAACGGAGGTGGAAGCTCAACTGCTGTTCGATGAAGGCATCACTAGCAGCAAGCGCACGATGATGGAGCAACAGATGAACCTTGACTTGAAGGCGGCTTACGACTATGGCATGCAATGGATCAAGCAGCATGAGGATATCACAGTAGATTGGCTTGTTCTGCTGGCTTCAAAGGTGATGGCCCGTACGGGTTCTGAATACCATGCTGCTGGTGGAGATTTCTCCGCTGCAAAGGGTGAACTGCGTAAATTGAATGTTACTGCCGGATTAGGAGGTAAATCGTACATGTCTTATCTGAAAGTGCCTTCACGGTTGGAAACCTTCTGCGAAGAACTCAACCGTCGTCGCAAATCTATTGATGTTAAGGATGTAGCAGCCATCTATGACCTTAGTTTCTGGGCCCATTACGAACTAGTGACCATTCACCCTTGGGCGGATGGCAATGGGCGTACTTGCCGATTGCTGATGAATCTGCTGCAGATGGAGTATGACGTATTACCGACAAAGGTGTTGAAAGAAGATAAAGCCGAGTATATTCAGGCTCTTATTGACACGCGCGAGCAGGAAGAAATCAATATTTTCATCGATTGTATGACCCGCCTGCACTGCCAGCACCTGAAGGCAGATATCGATCATTACATTGAATCTACATCGGAAAAAATGGTCGATAAACAGGATTTGAAGCAGAAAATGGTCGATAAATGGTCGATAAAGCCCTCGTTAGCCGAGAAAATGGTCGATATTCTAGCATTTGTGGCCGATAAAGACGAAATCACCACAGAACAGATAGTCAGACACTTTGGCTTTAATGCTACTACTGCCAAACGTTACTTGCGCCAACTTACTGAGTTTGGTTATCTGGAAGCACATGGCGCCAATAAGAACAGGACATATAGCAAGAGGAGCACATAAAATCTTGTTATGAATCGGGGACCGGAACATTGGGGACGGGTACCTGTTTCCGTTTTGAGAACTGTAACACTGTAGCGCGTAACAAAATCCAAGTGCTTCGTCTTCAAGCATTCGTGACGTATCTTTTGTCTATTAACATTATTTAGGGTGTAACGTTTACGCCCTTTTACTTTTCTTTGTACCTTTGCAAACGAATTAGCAGATAATAAAGTTTAATCATTAAATAACAATGAAACGTAAAGAATACGAGAAACCGACGATGCAGGTCGTTGAGTTAAGACACACAGGAATGCTGATGACTAGTGGCGATAATCAAGCTGCTTCAGCAGGTATATCGTTAACTTATGAAGAGGAGGACATCTAACATGAAATGTACGAAAATGCTGGGCTGGCTGGTAATGGCCGCAGCCCTCTCATTCACCGCCTGCTCCAGCGAAGATAACTTGACCCAGGAGCCGACGACACAGCAACCGACAGAGACAGCAACGAATATTCACGTAAGCGTGGGTGCAGGAATCGATAACGCCGCAACGCGCTCTACCGTGGACTACAACTCGTCGACGAAGACACGCACGCTGAAGTTCACGACAGGCGACAAGCTGTACATCTACCGCGACATTCTGGGCGACGGGACGCTTCGCCTGACGGGCGAGTTGACGATGAAGGACGGCACGCTGGCGGACGATGGTCTGAGCGCCACATTCGAGGGCGATTTGCGAATCTGTGACCAATTGGGCCAAGAGGCGACCTACGACTTCGGCAACGGCGACCCACTGACGGGCTCGACGGCCTATCTGCTGCACGAGGACTTGGCAGCAGGGTTATACACCATACTGTCAAACGGCTCGGTGATGTTAAACATGGGGGAGATGGCCGCCGACGACGTGGTGACGCTGATGACCACGGCGCTCGTCGTCACCGGCCAGTATAACGGCTCGGCCTACCAGTTGAGCACCACCGACACACCAGCACCCATCCTGAACTGCACCATTGCGGGCCTCACCGCCTCGCAGACCTACGGTTTCAAGCTGTATAAGGACGGCAAAAACGCGGTCTACGTCGAGCACGACACCGACGCCAGCGGCACGGCCACGTTTGCCTTCGCCAGTCTCGAATCGGGCACAGGCCACTGGACGCTCGACGTCAAGCACAGTGGGACGGTTGTGAGCAGCATCGACCTGGGCAACCGCGAACTCACCTCGAAGGTCTATAACATTAGCCGATACTGGTACGGCGGGGCGATGCACCGGCTCGTGGACCTCGGCAACGTGAATACATCGACCCATCCCGACGGCCTGACGTTGCAGGACGGTGACGCTGTGACGGGATTGCTCGACGGCAATAATACCTCGAAGCGCCTAAAAATCTCCATCGCTAACGGTGCGTCGGTAATACTCAATGGCGTGGACATCCGAGGCTACGACGACGACAGCTATATGTGGGCGGGCCTTACCTGCGCGGGCGACGCCACCATCATCCTGGCCGATGGCTCGACGAACACGGTGAAGGGATTCTACCGTGATTATCCTGGCATCTTTATTGCCGAGGGTAAAACGCTCACCATCCAGGGCTCTGGCTCGCTCACGGCCGCGGGCGGTGGCGGTAAGACTAGTTCCTATGGCGCAGGCATCGGCGGGGCCAAAAATATTGCTTGCGGAAACATCGTCATCGAGGGCGGCACCGTCACCGCCACGGGCGGTAGTGGCGGTGACGCCAGCGCGGGCATTGGCAGCGGCAATCATGGCTCGTGCGGCGCCATCAGCATCAGCGGCACGGCCAACGTCACAGCCACGGGCGGTCCCGGCGGCGCGGGCATTGGCAGCGGCTATTATGGCTCATGCAACGCCATCAACATCAGCGGCACTGCCAACGTCACCGCCACGGGCGGTGGCAACGGCGCGGGCATCGGCAGCGGCAATTATGGCACCGTCAACGGCACCATCAGCATCGAGGGCGGCAGCGTCACGGCCACGGGCGGCGGTAGTACCGGCAGCGCTGCGGGCATCGGCAGCGGCTATCATGGCTCGTGCAACGCCATCAACATCGGCTCTGGCATCACCCAAGTCGTCGCCACAAAGAGAGCCCCCAACTCAGCCCACATCGGCGCGGGCGCTGGCGGCTCCAGCGGCAAGGTGACCATCGACGGCGTGGACGACGCCACCACGTCGAGCACGTTCCCGAACCTGACCTCAGTCTTGACCAACAGTGATAAGACGTGGACGCTGACTCCAAAGAATCCTAACCCATAAATTATCCAAAGTCACTAGGGGTCAGGCACCGTGTTACAAGCAGTGGTAACATAAATAGAGTAGGGGACCGACAGATTTTCTGTCAGTCCCCACTTTCTTTACGCCATGCAACTTGTAACTCCCATCGTGGTTGCGATAGCCGTCAGTATGCTGATAAGCAACTGAATAAGCCATTTCCATGTCTCTTTCTTCAT
>JAFPZD010000221.1 GCA_017417465.1 Prevotella sp.
CAGAAGATGCCGAAGTTCAACAGCATCTCTATCTCGGGTTATCACATGCAGGAGGCTGGAGCTACGGCCGACATCGAGCTGGCTTACACGCTGGCCGACGGTATGGACTATCTGCGTACGGGTGTCAATGCCGGTATCGATGTCGATGCCTTCGCACCCCGTCTGTCGTTCTTCTGGGCCATCGGCATGAACCACTTCATGGAGATCGCCAAGATGCGTGCAGGCCGTCTGCTCTGGGCTAAGATTGTGAAGAGCTTCGGTGCCAAGAACCCGAAGTCGCTGGCCCTGCGTACCCACTCACAGACCTCTGGTTGGTCACTGACCGAGCAGGATCCTTTCAACAACGTGGGTCGTACCTGTATCGAGGCTATGGCTGCTGTGCTGGGTCACACCCAGTCGCTCCACACCAACGCCCTCGACGAGGCTATCGCTCTGCCTACTGACTTCTCGGCTCGTATCGCTCGTAACACCCAGATCTACATCCAGAACGAGACGAAGGTGTGCAAGCAGATCGACCCGTGGGCTGGCTCATACTACGTGGAGACGCTGACCAACGAGCTGGTACACAAGGCTTGGGAGCACATCCAGGAGATCGAGAAGCTTGGTGGTATGGCTAAGGCTATCGAGACGGGTCTGCCCAAGATGCGTATCGAGGAGGCTGCTGCACGCACCCAGGCTCGTATCGACTCTGGCGTCCAGACCATCGTGGGTACCAATAAGTACCGTCTGGAGCACGAGGATCCCATCGACATCCTCGAGGTCGACAACACCGCTGTGCGCAAGCAGCAGGAAGAGAGCCTCAAGGAGGTGCGTGCAAAGCGCGACGAGGCTGCCTGCCAGGCTGCCCTGAAGGCTATCACCGACTGTGTGCGCGACTTCAACGAGGGACGCAAGAGCGAGCACAACCTGCTCGACCTCGCCGTCAAGGCTGCCCAGCTGCGCTGTACGCTGGGTGAAATTTCAGATGCCTGCGAAGAGATCGTGGGCCGTTACAAAGCAGTAATCAGAACCATTTCAGGCGTGTATTCATCAGAAAGCAAGAACGACAGCGACTTCGACCTGGCTTGTAAGCTCACAGAGGAGTTCGCTCAGAAGGAAGGACGTCGCCCCCGCATCTTCGTTGCCAAGATGGGTCAGGACGGTCACGACCGTGGCGCAAAGGTGGTGGCAACAGGTTATGCCGACTGTGGCTTCGATGTCGACATGGGACCGCTGTTCCAGACACCCGCAGAGGCTGCTCGTGAGGCCGTCGAGAACGATGTGCACATCGTGGGTGCCTCGTCGCTGGCCGCTGGCCACAAGACGCTCATCCCGCAGCTCATCGAGGAGCTGAAGAAGCTGGGCCGCGAGGACATCATGGTCATCGCTGGTGGTGTCATCCCCGCCCAGGACTACGACTACCTCTACAAGGCTGGCGTCGCCGCCATCTTCGGCCCTGGCACCAGTGTTGCTAAGGCTGCCGTCGAGATGATGAAGATTCTGCTTGGTAAGGAGTAACGTTTTTAAACACCCCCTATCGTATGGAAACAACATTGGTATTGCTGAAACCTGGCTGCGTGCAGAGACAGCTGATTGGTGAGGTGGTGAACCGCTTTGAGCGTCGCGGATTGCGTATCACAGGCATGAAGATGATGCAGCTGAGCGACGACATCCTGCGTGAGCATTATGCACACCTGGTCGACCGTCCCTTCTTCCCCGCTCTCGCCGCTTCCATGCAGGCATCACCCGTCGTGGCACTCGCCCTGAGTGGTGTGGAGGCTGTCAAGGTGGTACGCGCTATGGCTGGTCCTACGAATGGCCGTGAGGCGGCTCCTGGCACTATTCGTGGTGACTACTCCATGAGCAACCAGCAGAACATTGTGCATGCATCTGACTCTGTCGAGAATGCTGCCATCGAGCTGCGCCGCTTCTTCCGCCCCGAAGAGCTCTTCGAGTACGAGCAAGGTGCTTGTGCTTTCATCTATGGCGACGGAGAGGCGAAGTAAGCTGGCCTTCATGAAGCCCTTGTCGGCACTGTATTTTTCGTAGTGTAGCCGACAAGCTGAACACATCATTGAAACTCCCCCAATCCCTCCTGACTGGAGAGGTTGGGGGAGCTTCGTTTTTCCTTTTTGCCTTTGTGTACCTTTTCCGCTGCAGGTCTATCTTATCCCCCTCCTACAGGCGATTTTAGTCCTTAAGCGGACAAAAATCTTCAAGTTAGGGGAGGTCTCGTAGGGTTAGGAAGGCCTTTCGTACTAACGCCCAACGAGGGCTTTCACCCCTGTCGCTTACTGGTGCTGTGGGCGCAGCAGGTCGTTGACGGTCTTCACGGGGTTGAAGGTGCCGAGGGGCACCTCAACAAATACTGTCGACCAGTCGCTCATGGCGCCATTCCACAGTCCTGGCAGCTCCAGGGCCTTCAGCTCCTTGCCACCCTTCGACTTCGATGAGATGAAGCCTGTGGTCTTGTCGACATAGTCGGGCAGGTTGAAGGGCTGGCCCTTATAGTCGCGGACGGCACAGACGAGGTCGACGGGGTTGAAGTGTGTGCCTTGCGTGAACATCTTCATGTACTCGGCATTGCCCGTGTCGATCTGCGAGCTCTCAAGGATCTGCAGCGAGACGGTGCCATCCTGGTTGTAGGTAAGGAACGGACCACCACCAGGCTCACCGACATTCTTCACCACACCACAGACACGCATCGGGCGGTTGAGCTTCTTGCGCAGGTAGTCAGCATCGACCTTGCAGCCCTTGGGCTGCACGCAGAGGCACTGCTCAACGAACGTGGCGATCTCCTTCAGCTGCTCCTCCGTAGCCCCGCTGTCAAGGATCTGCAGGTATTCGAAAGCTTTCTTCTGCAGCGTGACGAGCACGCCGGCAATGACCTGCTTCCACTCAGTGGTCTCAGGCTTCAGACGATCGGGAACGACGTTGTCGATGTTCTTGATGAAGATGACGTCAGCATCGATATCGTTCAGGTTCTCGATGAGGGCACCGTGGCCACCAGGCCTGAAGAGCAGCGAGCCGTCATCGTCGCGGAAGGGTGTGTTGTCAGGATTGGCAGCGATGGTGTCGGTGCTGGGCTTCTGCTCCGAGAACGTGATGTCGTAGCTGATGCCGTACTGCTTGGCGAAGCCGTCGGCCTTCTCAGCAACCTTCTGGCGGAAGAAGTCGATGTGTTCGTGCGAGACGGTGAAGTGGACATGGGCCTCGCCATTGCTGGCTGCATAGAGGGCGCCCTCCACGAGGTGCTCCTCCATAGGCGTGCGCGGCCCTTCGGCATACTTGTGGAACAGTAGCATGCCCTTTGGCAGCTGGCCATAGTTCAGACCCTCCTTGTGGAGCATGTTGGCAGCGACGGCCTTGTAGTTGCCCTCGGCCATCAGCGCCTTGATACCCTTGCCCTCGTTCTTCAGGCACACGTCGTTGAGGGCGTCGAAGAAGGCGAAGTGCTCTATCTCGTCGAAGTACTTCTTCTCGAAGTCGGTTGTTGGCACATCATAGTCGGCATCGACAAACGCGAACATGTTCTTGAACATGCGGGAAGCAGCCCCTGAGGCGGGCACGAACTTCACCACGCGCTTGCCCTCGGCCTTATACTGTTCCCACGCCTTGACATACGTCTTGCGCTCGTCCTCATTGGGAGCGATGATGCCATTGCCGATGGCAGCGGCAGCCTCCAGCTTCAGGAACGGGAATCCGGTTTCAAACTGTTTCAGTTGTGTCTCAATCTGCGCCTCGCTGATGCCGCGCTGCGCAATTTGTTTTAGGTCTTTTTCATTCATAGCTTTTGAAAAGTGTTTGAGTAGTATGTTTGTAGTCCATGATTGAGCGTATCTCTTCGTCCGTAGCCAGGTTGAAGTCGCCGGGGATGGTGTTCTTCAGCGTGGAGGCGGCAAGTGAGTAGTTCAGCTGACTCTGGTCGTCACCGGGGAAGGCTTGCACGGCGTGCAGCAGTCCTGCCATGAAAGCATCGCCAACACCCGACGGGTCGACGACACCATTGATGTCGTTGATGGGCGATTTCAGCAGACGGTAGTGCTGGCCATCATCGCTGGTGTAGAGCAGGGCAGTGAGCAGGTGGCGGCTGCTGGCCACCATGTTACGCATGCCCATGAGCCACTTGCGACAGCGTGGGAACTGCTCGTGCAGCTGCTCGAACCACTCGCGATACTCGTCCATCTGCATCTCGAACGAGGTGTCAGTGGCGGTGAAAGGTGGCTGCTGGCGCTGGCAGAGATACTCGAACTCGATGGCGTCGCCAAACATCATGTCGCAGCGCGACAGCAGCAGGCGCAGTGTCTGGCGAGGGTCGGCACCCTCATACTGCCACAGGTTCTTGCGGTAGTTGATGTCGTACGACACCAGCACGCCCATCTCGTCAGCCATGTCAAGGGCTTCGAGCGTCGCGTCAAGGGAGCTGCGCGAGATGGCAGCGGTGATACCCGAGATGTGGAGCACGGAGGCATCCTTCAGAATCTCGTGCCATGGCAGCATGCCAGGCTTCAGTTCCGAACAGGCAGAGTTGGCACGGTCGTAGACCACCTTGGCTGAGCGCATGCCAGCAGCAGGCTCGAAATAATAGGTGCCGACACGGTCGCCACCAAAGAGGATGTGCCGACAGCTGACGCCCATCTCCTGCAGACGCATGATGCCGGCTTTGCCAACAGGGGTGTTCGGCAGGCGGGTCACATACTCCACCTCGTTGCCTAATGTTGCCAGGCTGACGGCCACGTTGGCCTCGCTGCCACCGAACTTTGTTGTGAAATAGTCGCCTTGTGAGAGACGCTGAGAGTTGTTCTTTGAGAGGCGAAGCAGTAGCTCGCCGAAAGTTACGATTTTCTTGTTCTGTGCCATGTTTTTACTCTTTCATGCAAAGTTACGTATTTTTCGGTTATGCCCCAAAAGAAGTGCTGAAGTTTTAAAAAAAATTAAGAGGTGAGGGGTGAAAGCGGAAAAGTGTGACCATGATTAGTGATAAGTGAAAAACTATTCGTACCTTTGCAGCAGCTTAGCCTCACCTCCTCACCTCCCCAACTCCTCACCTCCTCATCTCCTCAAATACCCCTGACTAATGAAGAAAAATCTCAAATCGCAAATCTCAAATCTCAAATCAAAACTTCGGACTCTTCTGCTGCTGACAGCCTGTTGCTGGCTGACGGGCACATGGGCACAGTCCACATGGAACCAGCGCTATCAGCAGTATGTCGACCAGTATAAGGACTGCGCCATCGAACAGATGCTCAAATGGAAGATCCCCGCTTCCATCACGCTGGCGCAGGGCATCCTCGAGAGTGGGGCAGGGCAGAGCATGCTCGCCACCCACGGCAACAATCATTTCGGCATCAAGTGCCATGGTTGGAAGGGGCGTACTGTCTACCGCGACGATGATGCACGCAACGAGTGCTTCCGTGCCTACGACTCGCCCTTCGACTCCTACGAGGACCACTCGCGCTTCCTCGCCACTGGCCAGCGCTACCGCAGCCTGTTCCAGCTGAAACTCACCGACTACCGTGGGTGGGCCAATGGCCTGAAGGCTGCCGGCTATGCCACCAACCCTCAGTATGCTCAGCGGCTCATCGACATCATCCAGCTCTATAAGCTCTACCAGTACGATACGGCACGCTCCTACGATAAGTTCATGACGGGCCATGCCAAGGCGGCACACCCTCTGCACCCCATCTACCGCTATAACAATAATTATTATATGTACGCGCGTAAGGGCGACACCTTCAAGCTCATCGGTGAGGAGATCGACATCTCGTACAAGAAGATCGCGAAATACAACGAGCGCGACCGTCGTTCACCACTCCAGGAGGGTGAGATCGTCTGGCTGAAGAAGAAGCAGAAGCGTGCGCCGAAGGAGTATAAGCACCGCCCACACTATGTCCGCCCTGGCGAGTCGATGTATAGCATCGCCCAGAAGTACGGCATCCGCCTGAAGTCCCTCTACAAGATGAACCACCTCTCGCCCGACTACGACCTCCGTGTCGGCGACGAGCTGAAGCTCCGCTGACATAGTAGGGCTTCGCAAAGTGGAGACATAGTAGAGTTAAAGACACAGTAACATAGTAACAAAGGATAGTAACAAAGGCTTCGCCAGCGAAGGTTTAAAGACACAGTAACATAATAACAAAGGATAGTAACAAAGGCTTCGCCAGCGAAGGTTTAAAGACACAGTAACATAATAACAAAGGATAGTAACAAAGGCTTCGCCAGCGAAGGTTTAAAGACACAGTAACATAGTAACAAAA
>JAFPZD010000222.1 GCA_017417465.1 Prevotella sp.
ACATTTGTCCCACGGCCTGGGACAGTCCCAAAGCATAGACAATGATATAGCAGGCACGCTTGTCACTACAACACTCAAATACCAGCCATATGAATGGCTGGCTACCATTGTCTGATGCCTACGGCATCCACTTCATTTACACAGAAGTGTAGAAGGCAATCCCATATAGGGGGACGGAGTAATTAGTCCAGGTCAACTTCTATGTTATTGCCATTTTTTATGTTATGGCCCTTAATCGAACCACCACATAGGGGGGCTATCAAGTAGACTTACCACTCTATGGGGCGCCACTCGGGTTCGATGGAGATTTGGTCGCCTAACTTGTCGCAGAATTGCCTGCAGGATTCCTCGTCGGACGGCTTATCGTTGATGTAGTACGACTCGTCCAGCGTTTCCATATCATTGAAGATATCGATACAGACTTCCTGAAAATAGTTCTCGGCCGGACGGCTGTCCCTCACGATGGTTGCACCAGCAACGCCCCGCCCCGGGGTATAGTAGCCATTGAAGCCCACAGCCCCATCGTAGAACTGAAGCTCGCAACACACGTCAGCATCGGCAAGCATCGCAATGCTGTCGCCAACGATGGCATAGACGACCTGATATTGCTGAACCGTGTCGCGCACCCAGACTTCCTGCTGCCCATCACCGTCAATATCAACGAGAGCGTAGTCAACAAATTTCACGTCAGTGGTGTCGCGAAGGAATCGGGGGCAGGCATCTGCTTCCATCTGCGCCAAGTAGACATGAATATCGAAGGGCTTGGTTGTTGGCGACGTCATGGACGTCATGGACGTCTTGGACGTCTTGAACGTTTTGGCACAAGCTGCAAGCAGAAGACACAGAAGACAAAGGGAATATCTCATCATAGTTAGAAGGAGTTAGAAGGAGTAAAAAGTAGTAAGAAGGAGTTAGAAGGAGTAAGAAGGAGTTAGAAGTCATTAGTATAGCTTTCTCAAGTATATTGAGAGAGGAACCAGTGGTAGCCGAAGAATATTCAATCAGTCGGAGATCTTTTAAGGGAATCTACCGGATAAAGGTTACGATAGGCCTACCTTTTAGGTCGGTTAGTACGGGATTAAGTTAAAACTGCGTCAGTGTTTGATAAAACTGCGTCAGTGTTTAATAAAACTGCGCCTTTGTTTGATAAAACTGCGACAGTGTTAGCTCTTTTTGTATCATCGGGCTTTTACCCCGAAAAGGAAAAAGAAATGACGGCACAGCTATTGCTACGCCGTCATTCTCAAAAGGTTGGGTCGGTTGAATTACTTCAGTTCGGAGAGGTACTTGATGGTGCGAACCATCTGTGAGGTGTATGAGTTCTCGTTGTCGTACCAGCTGACAACCTGCACCTGATAGGTCTCCTCGTCGATCTTCGAGACCATCGTCTGGGTAGCGTCGAACAGCGAACCGAACTTCATGCCGATGATGTCGCTCGAAACAATCTGGTCCTCGGTGTAGCCGAAGCTCTCGTTGCCAGCAGCCTTCATGGCGGCGTTGATGCCTTCCTTCGTGATGTCCTTACCCTTCACGACAGCAACCAGGATAGTGGTCGAGCCGGTGGGAGTGGGAACGCGCTGAGCACTACCGATGAGCTTGCCGTTCAGCTCGGGGATAACCAGACCAATGGCCTTGGCAGCACCTGTCGAGTTGGGAACGATGTTGCAAGCACCGGCGCGGCTGCGACGGAGGTCACCCTTGCGCTGCGGGCCGTCGAGGATCATCTGGTCGCCCGTGTAGGCGTGGATGGTCGACATGATACCGCTCACGATGGGAGCGTACTTGTTCAGGGCGTCAGCCATCGGGGCCAGACAGTTGGTGGTGCAGCTGGCAGCCGAGATGATGGTGTCGTTGGGAGTCAGCGTCTTGTGGTTCACGTTGTAGACGATGGTGGGCAGGTCGTTGCCGGCAGGAGCCGAGATGACAACCTTCTTGGCACCAGCCTGGATGTGAGCCTCGCTCTTAGCCTTCGAGGTGTAGAAGCCCGTGCACTCGAGCACCACGTCAACACCCAGCTCGCCCCAAGGCAGCTCAGCAGCATTGGGCTTTGCATAGATGGTGATCTCCTTGCCATCAACGATGATGGAACCGGGAGTAACGACGGTCTTGCCATCCTCGCCGAGAACAGCGTCCTTGAAGTCAACAGTGTGCTTACCCTCACCGAACTTGCCTGCGAAGCCACCCTGAGCGGTGTCGTACTTCAGGAGGTGAGCCAGCATCTTGGGGCTGGTCAAGTCGTTGATTGCTACTACTTCATAACCTTCTGCCTCAAACATCTGACGGAATGCGAGACGACCGATACGGCCAAAGCCGTTAATACCTACTTTTGTCATTTTTTGGTTGTTTTTTAATTGGGTTTATACGAAAATATCACTTTTTTTGCCCTAAAATGAAATTTTTTCTTGTTTCGTGTGCAAAGTTACAAAATAATTTGTAAATTTGCCACAGATTTCTAATTAAAAAAATGTAAATCGACTGCCAGAGGTGCGAAATTGTCATAAATCAAGTCAAAAACGAAGCGCTGAGCGGCGATTGTAAAACGTAGATAGCAAAATTATTCAATAATTACAATTCACATTACAAACCTTTTAAACAATTACGACTATGGGATTTATTAAGGAATTCAAAGAGTTTGCCATGAAGGGCAACGTAATGGACATGGCTGTCGGTGTCATCATCGGCGGTGCGTTCGGAAAGATTGTCAGCTCGCTCGTCGACGACGTGCTCATGCCACTCGTTGGTATGGTCACCGGCAATGTCGACTTCACCCAGCTTGTGGCCAAGATTGGCGATGGCGAAGGTGCTGCCGTGCTGAAATATGGTACATTTATTCAGAACGTTGTCGACTTCCTCATCGTGGCCTTCTGTATCTTCCTCATGCTGAAGGGCATCAACAAGCTCAACCGCAAGAAGGAAGAGCCCGCACCTGAGCCAGAGGCACCCGCAGGACCCACCCAAGAGGAGCTCCTCGCTGAAATCCGCGACCTGCTGAAGCAGAAGTAATTCGCGCGTACCTTATTATTATATTGTAATTCAACATCATGCTTTTCCCGCTTTTCCCTTTCTGATTCTGAAGAGGAAAAGCGGGAAAAGCATGATGGGCTATTCACGTCTGGACGACAAATTTGGAAAATATAACGCACATTGTTTCGTCAACTCAAAAAATATTGCTACCTTTGCACGCAAAATGCAAAGAACTGACACGATTATGGAAGAAAAGATTCTAAACGAAAGCGAAGAGAGGCGCTCCGTGAGCTTCATTGAGCAGATGGTGATTGACGATTTGGCAGCCGGCAAGAACGGCAGCCGCCTGCAGACACGCTTCCCACCGGAGCCCAACGGTTACCTGCACATCGGCCACGCCAAGGCCATCGCCCTCGACTTCGGTCTGGCGAAAAAGTATGGCGGCGAGTGCAACCTCCGCTTCGATGACACCAACCCTCAGAAAGAAGACACCGAATATATCGAGAGCATCGAGCAGGACATCAAGTGGCTCGGCTTCGAGTGGGCCAATGTCTACTACGCCAGCGACTACTTCCAGCAGCTGTGGGACTTCGCCGTGTGGCTCATCAAGAAGGGGCGTGCCTACGTTGACGAGCAGACGGCTGAAGCCATCGCCCAACAAAAAGGCACGACCACCGCGCCGGGCACTAACAGTCCCTTCCGTGACCGTCCCGTCGAAGAGAACCTCAGGCTGTTTGAGTTTATGAACAGCGGCAAGTGCGAGCCGGGCACGCTCACCCTGCGCGCCAAGATCGACATGGCTCACCCCAACATGCTGTTCCGCGACCCGCTCATCTACCGCGTGCTGAACATCCCCCACGTGAAGACTGGATCGAAGTGGAACGCCTACCCGATGTACGACTTCACACACGGTCAGAGCGACTATCTCGAGGGCGTCACACATTCGTGGTGTACGCTGGAGTTTGTCGAGCACCGTCCCCTTTACGACCTGTTTGTCACATGGATGAAGGAATGGGCCATGGATATGAAAGAAGAAGGTGTAAAGACGGAGGATTACTCTGAGCGAATGCAATCTGCAATCCGCAATCTCCAATCTGCTACTTACCAGGGGCCTCGTCAGACGGAGTTTAACAAGCTGAACTTGAACTACACGCTCATGTCGAAGCGAAACCTGCTGGCGCTGGTCAACGAAGGCCTTGTCAGCGGATGGGACGACCCCCGCATGCCTACAATCTGCGGACTGCGCCGCCGTGGCTTTTCGCCTGAGAGCCTCCGCAACTTCATCGACAAGATTGGCTATACCAAGATTGACGCCCTGAACGACATGGCACTCCTTGAAAGCGTTGTCCGCGACGATCTGAACAGCCGCGCCCTTCGCGTCTCGGCTGTGCTCGACCCCGTGAAGGTGGTGCTCACCAACTATCCTGAGGGACAGACTGAGCAACTCGAAGCTATCAACAACCCCGAATGTGAGGCCGACGGCACCCATGAGGTGGAGTTCAGTCGCGAACTGTGGATCGAGCGCGATGACTTCATGGAGGTTGCCGAGAAGAAATTCATGCGTCTGGCTCCCGGCAAGGAGGTACGCCTGAAAAACGCCTACATCATCAAGTGCGACGAGACACATCCCTGCGACAAGGACAGTGAAGGACGTGTCACCACCATCTATTGCACCTACGACCCAGAATCCCGTAGCGGTATGCCTGGCTCTAACCGTAAGATCAAGGGCAAGACACTGCACTGGGTCAGCTGCCACAACGCCCGCAAGGCAGAGGTGCGCCTCTACAACCGCCTATGGAAAGTAGAGAACCCGCGCGACGAGCTCGCCGCCCTCCGTGAAGCTCAGCAGTGTGACGCCGTGACGGCCATGAAGCAGCTTATCAACCCCGACTCGCTCAGCATCATCAGCGACTGCTACATCGAGCCCTTCGCAGCCTCCATGCCGGCACTGACCTACCTGCAGTTCCAGCGCATCGGCTACTTCAATGTCGACCCCGACTCAACGGCCGACCACCCCGTGTTCAATAAGACCGTGGGACTGAAGAGCTGATTGAAAGGCAAGAAGGCAAAACAGAGTTCAATGCTCCGACAATGAAGAAAACAGGCGACGAATACTTCGACAGCGAAGAGTTTCGCGAGTTGCTGGCCGAATACGAAGAAGCGGTCGGCAGCGGACAGCCTGTGTTCATGGATGCGGAGGAACTGACCGAGATTGCCGACTACTACCACTGTACAGGCGCCAACGACCAAGCCAACGATGCCATACATCTTGCCATCAGCTTGTCGCCAGACGCTGTGGCACCCCTCGACTACCTATTCCACGAGGCACTGGCCGACCGTAACCCTGCCCAAGCCGAGGAGCTGCTCGACCGGATGATCGACAAGACAGGACCGGAGTACATCTACGACCGTGCCGAGCTGATGCTCTATCACGGCAAGGCCAACAACGCCAACGCCTACCTGAGAAAGGAACAGAAAAAGGTGCCCGAAGAGGAGATGCAGGACTACGTGGTCGACGTGGCCACGCTGTTCTCCGACTACGACCAGCCCACCATCGCAATGGAGTGGCTCAACGAGGGCAACGAAGAGGACACACCCGAGTATCAGGAGCTGAAAGCCCACATGCTCGCGGGCATCGGCCGCTACAAAGACTCACTGAAAATCTTCAATGAGCTCATCGACCGCAACCCGTTCAGCAAACGCTATTGGAACGGCATGGCCAACACGCAGCTCATGGAGGAAGACTACGACAAAGCCGTCGAAAGCAGTGAGTTTGCCATCGCCATCGACCCGAACGACCCTGAAGGGTTGCTGGCAAAGGCCGATGCACTGTTCCATCTGAACAACTTTACCGACGCCCTGGAATACTACGGCCGTTACAACCAGCTGGAGCCTGACGATGCCTACGGGCTGCTCTACCAGGGCATTTGCCTGCTGAACCTCGACCGCATCGAAGAGGCTGTCGTCACGCTAGAAAAGGCAGAAGCCGTCGACGAGGGGATGCTCCGCGAGGACATCATCGAAGAGCTGGCTTTCGCCTACAACGAACTGGGGGCGACACCCAAAGCCCTCGAACTGCTCGACAGTCTCGACAGCGACGACCCCAACACACACAGCAACGTCCTCATCATGAAAGGGCACCTGCTGCTCTGTGTCGGGCGCAACGCTGAGGCCGAGTCCCTGTTCAGCGAGGCCATCAACACCCACAAGGCTCCCCACGAAGCCATCCTGCGCGTTATCATCTCACTCTTCGACAATCAGTTCATCGAAGGAGCTTACAAAATGTTCAAGCGGCTCTACAAACTGGCACCCTCCGACTTCAACTACGGCTATGCCTACATGGCCCTCTGCTGCTACGACCTGAAGTACGACGACGAGTTCCTCTTCTACCTCAAGGAGGCATGCCAACGCAATCCACGCGAATGTCGCAGTGTGCTGTCGTTCCTCTTCCCCTCGGACGTCAAGCCACAGGACTACTATAACTATTATGTCAAGGAAATAAAAGGCGAACCATGATTTCTGCACTACTCAATAACCTGAACTACTACACCATCCTGCTGCTCATGCTCTTGGAGAGCACCGTCATTCCAGTGCCCTCAGAGTTGGTCGTAGCCCCCGCCGCCTACCATGCCGCGGGCGGTAGCCTCAACGTCGTGCTTGTGGTGCTCTTCGCCACCATTGGTGCCGACTTGGGTGCCTCTATCAACTATTTTGTGGCACTCTACGTTGGGCGACCTGTCATCTACCGCTTTGCCAACAGCAAGTGGGGCAAGATGTGCCTGCTCAATCAGGAGAAAGTGGAGAAGAGCGAACGCTACTTCGACCGGCATGGCATCGTCGCCACACTCACGGGGCGCCTTATCCCCGGCATCAGGCATCTCATCTCGCTGCCCGCCGGCCTTGCCCGCATGAACTACTGGAAATTCCTGCTCTACACCACCATCGGCGCTGGTCTCTGGCACACCATCCTTGCCGCCCTCGGCTGGTATCTTCACTCGTTTATCAAACCCGAGGACCTGGAGCAGACCATCGAGCGCTACAATCACTATATCATCGCAGCCATCCTCGCCATCGTCGTGGTGGGCATCGCGTACCTTATTATTAAGAATAAGAAAGCGAAGCAGCAGACTGCATCGTGACATCTCATTTAACGACAGCGTTATAACGAAATCCCGTTATAACGTCATAACGAAATAACGTCATAACGAAGCGACATCGTTATCCCGAAATAACGAAATAACGTCATAACGAAGCGACATCGTTATCCCGAAATAACGTTATAACGTCATAACGAAGAGGGAAAAAGAGGGAAAAAGAGGGAAAAAGAGAAAAAAAGAGAAAACAATAACAACGAAACATCGAAGCTATATGAATCATCTCGTCATTATGGCAGGCGGCGTGGGCAGCCGCTTCTGGCCAATGAGCACCGCCCAGCATCCTAAGCAGTTCATCGACGTGCTCGGCGTGGGAAAGACATTGTTGCAGCTCACCGTGGAGCGCTTCGGACAGCTCGTCGCACCAGAGAACATCTGGGTTGTCACCAACCAGGCCTATATCGACATCGTGCGGCAGCAACTGCCCGACATGCCCGTAGGCAACATCCTCTGTGAGCCCTGTCGGCGTAACACCGCACCCTGCATCGCCTACGTCTCATGGCGTATCAAAGCACAAGACCCCAAGGCCAACATCGTCGTCACGCCCTCCGACCACATCGTCACCAACGTGCAGGAGTTCCAGCGCATCATCAGCTCCTGCATGGACTTCACCTCCGACAGTGACGCCATCATCACCCTCGGCATGAAGCCCACACGACCGGAGACGGGCTACGGCTACATACAGGCCGATCTCTCGGCATCATCGCTGCGCAACAAACAGATTTTCCGTGTGGACTCCTTCCGCGAGAAGCCCGACTTAGAGACTGCCCAGCAGTACATCAAGAAGAGCAACTACTTCTGGAACGCCGGCATCTTCATCTGGAACGTCACGACCATCGTCAACGCCTTCCGCGTCTACCAGCCCAAGATCACACGCATCTTCGAGAGCCTCAACAACGTCTATGGCACTCCCGACGAGCAGGCTGCCATCAACGAGCGCTTCCCACAATGCGAGAATATCTCTGTCGACTACGCCATCATGGAGAAGGCCGAAGAAATCTTTGTCTGCCCGGCTGACTTCGGATGGAGCGACCTCGGCACGTGGGGCTCACTGCTGCAACAGTCGCAACGCGACCTCTATGGCAATGCCGCCATCGGCCCCGACATCCAGCTCTTCGAGTCACACGGCTGCATTGTACATACCATGCAGGAGCACCGCGTCATCATCCAGGGCCTCGACGACTACATTGTGGCCGAGAACAACGGCACACTCCTTATCTGCAAACTCTCCGAGGAGCAGCGCATCAAGCAGTTCCAAGAACAGTCATAACACAAAGCAACAACTATGAACAAAATTGCACTCATCACCGGCATCACGGGACAGGACGGCTCCTTCCTTGCCGAATTTCTGATAGAGAAAGGTTACGAAGTCCATGGCCTCATGCGCCGCTCATCGTCGTTCAACACGGGCCGCATCGAGCACCTCTACCTCGACGAGTGGGTACGCGACATGAAGAAGAAGCGACTCGTCGAACTGCACTGGGCCGACATGACCGACTCTTCGTCGCTCATCCGCATCATCGGCGAGGTACGCCCCACCGAAATCTATAACCTCGCGGCACAAAGCCACGTCAAGGTATCGTTCGACGTGCCTGAATATACCGCCGACACCGATGCCATCGGCGTGCTGCGCCTACTCGAGGCCGTGCGCATCTGCGGACTGGAGAAGACGTGTCACATCTACCAGGCCAGCACCAGCGAGCTCTACGGACTGGTGCAGGAGGTGCCGCAGTCGGAGACCACGCCCTTCTACCCGCGTTCGCCCTACGGTGTCGCCAAGCTCTATGGCTACTGGATTATGAAGAACTACCGTGAGTCGTACGGCATGTACTGCTGCAACGGCATCCTCTTCAACCACGAGAGCGAGCGGCGTGGCGAGACGTTTGTCACCCGCAAGATCACCCTCGCTGCAGCACGTATTGCCCAAGGCCATCAGGACAAGCTCTACCTTGGCAACCTCAACGCCCTGCGCGACTGGGGCTATGCCCGCGACTACGTGGAGTGCATGTGGCTCATTCTTCAGCAGCCGCAGCCCGACGACTTTGTCATTGCCACCGGTGAGTACCACTCCGTGCGTGAGTTCTGCACGCTGGCCTTCCAGCACGTAGGCATCAACTTAGAGTGGCAGGGCGAGGGTGTCAACGAACGTGGCATCGACAGTGCCACGGGGCGTGTCATCGTCGAAGTCGACCCGAAATACTTCCGACCCGCCGAGGTCGAGCAGCTCTTGGGCAATCCTGCCAAAGCCCGCAAGGTGCTTGGCTGGAACCCGCAAAAGACGTCCTTCTCGGAACTCGTCCGCATCATGGTCGACCACGACATGAAGAAGGTCAAGAAACTGTTCACTTTCTCCCATTAAACCTCTTCACACTCATGAATACCATCGACAGCACCCCGTCGTCCCTCTTTGACAGGGGATTAGGGAAAGATTCTAAGATCTATGTTGCTGGCCATCGCGGCCTCGTAGGCTCCGCCATCTGGAATAATCTTATCAGCCGTGGCTACACAAACCTCGTTGGCCGCACCCATGCTGAACTCGACCTTACCGACCAGCAGGCCGTACGCACGTTCTTCGACCAGGAGCGCCCCGACGGTGTCATCCTTGCTGCCGCACACGTCGGTGGCATCATGGCCAACTCACTCTACCGCGCCGACTTCATCATGCAGAACATGCAGATGCAGTGCAACGTCATCAGCGAGGCCTATCGCCACGGTGTCCGTAAGCTGCTCTTTCTTGGCTCAACGTGCATCTACCCCAAGGATGCGCCTCAGCCGATGAAAGAAGACTGCCTGCTCACGTCACCCCTTGAGTACACCAACGAGCCGTATGCCATCGCGAAGATTGCCGGACTGAAGATGTGCGAGAGCTATAACCTGCAGTACGGCACCAACTATATCGCCGTCATGCCCACCAACCTCTATGGCCCCAACGACAATTTCCATCTGGAGAACTCGCACGTCATGCCTGCCATGATTCGCAAGATTCACCTTGCAAAACTGCTTCACGAAGGCGACTGGCAGAACATCGCCGCTGACCTGAACAAGCGCCCCGTGGAGGGTGTGACGGGCGACAGCACCCACGAAGCCATCGAGCAGGTGCTACAGAAATACGGCATCTACCACAACCGCGTCGAGCTGTGGGGAACGGGTACACCACTGCGTGAGTTCCTCTGGAGCGAAGATATGGCCGACGCCTGCGTACACCTCCTGCTGAACGTTGACTTCAAGGACATTATCGGCATTGAGAAATATTCTTCTGTACACTATGGTGCCAAGGCCGACGCCACCGTCGACCGCAACCATGCCGCAGGACGCGGCGGAGCCATTCCCGCCCTTGGCGACATCCGCAACTGCCACATCAACATCGGCACAGGGCGCGAGCTCACCATCCGCGAGCTCTCACAACTGGTAGCTGCCGCCACTGGCTTCACCGGTGTCATCGACTTCGATGCCACGAAACCCGACGGCACGCCACGCAAGCTCATCGATGTCAGTAAACTGCACCGCCTCGGCTGGACGCACAAAGTAGAACTGGAAGAGGGTGTCAGTCGGCTCTACCAGTGGTATCTCACATCTAATTCCCTCTAACCGCGAGAAGGCTATACGGAAATCACGGAAATCATACGCTTCACAGGAATGTCTGCCGAGGCAAAAAACTGCCCTCAAAAATGAACTTATGTTCGTGGGCCAACTAACATAGGTTCGTGGTCTTACGAACATAAGTTCGTGAGCCCACGAACCCTATGTTCATTTTGAAAGCACCAAAACGAACAACACCATCAAGGTTGCCAATGCCCATCTGATGCTCTGTTTTATACAAAAATTGGAACATCTGCATTGCCCTTTTTCCTAACAAACACGAATTGCCACGAATTATCCACAAATGGCTGCGCACAGCACTTACTATCCCTGTCACGCCCCTACGAGGCTGGCTGTGCATAGTTCCGTAGCCTAGAACTTGAATCACCAAAAAGAACATGTTACTTTTCTGTTACTCTGTTACTGTGTCTTTCTAATCACCAAAAAGACATGTTACTATCTTGTTACTCTGTTACTGTGTCTTTATAATCACCAAAAAGAACATGTTACTATCTTGTTACTCTGTTACTGTGTCTTTATAATCACCAAAAAGACATGTTACTATCTTGTTACTCTGTTACTGTGTCTTTATAATCACCAAAAAGACATGTTACTTTTTTGTTACTCTGTTACTGTGTCTTTATAATCACCAAAAAGAACATGTTACTTTTCTGTTACTCTGTTACTGTGTCTTTCTAATCACCAAAAAGAATATGTTACTTTTCTGTTACTCTGTTACTGTGTCTTTATAATCACCAAAAAGACATGTTACTATCTTGTTACTTTGTTACTGTGTCTTTCTAATCACCAAAAAGAACATGTTACTTTTTTGTTACTCTGTTACTGTGTCTTTATAATCACCAAAAAGAATATGTTACTATCTTGTTACTCTGTTACTGTGTCTTTCTAATCACCAAAAAGACATGTTACTATCTTGTTACTCTTTTACTGTGTCTTAATCTATCACTAAAAAGACATGTTACTATTCTGTTACTGTGTCTTACCTCCCACACCAAGCTCGCGGAACTCGGCAATCAATACCACTGCACGGTACTGGAGTAGCTTGAACGCTTATCGTACTTCAAGGCGTCGGTAAGCGTCGAGGCGTTACAACGGAACGAGAAGTTGTAGCTGGTATATGGTGCAAGCACCACCGAACACGACATGTTGAAACAGTGGAGGTCGCGTGATAGCGAGGCCGTCGTCATCGAAATCTTCTTGCTCTCGAAATCATAGCCACTGCTGAACGTGATGTTCCAGCCATCGCTGATGCGAATATTACCACTGATATTCAGGTTCTGAGTGAAGGCATAAGGATAGCGCATGGTGTGGTAGTTGAACCGCGAGACATCTGTGTTCTCACGCATCGTCACACCGTAGCCGAGGCTGATGCTCCAAGGCAGCGAGAAGGCCATATAGCCATCCTCGTCGGTCTCAGCCTTTCCGGCATCATCGCGGCGTGCGCCACGCTTGCCTTCCTCAAGGTCGCGGTCGATGTTAGTCTCCACCTCGTTGTCATACTCATCGTACTCGTCTTCATCGTCATAGCCCTTGTCTTTGTCCTTCTCATCCTTTTCTTTCAGCGGGCGCTCGCCCTTTATCCATTTGATAAGGTTCGAGATCTTGTTGTTGTCGAGCGTATACGACAGGTTCTGCGACATACCTTGGAAGCGTCCAATCTTGCCCATGCCCCAGTAGGTCCGCGTGTCACTGACGCGGGGTGTGGCTCCCACCGAGTCGGCCTCATAGACGTAGCTGGCGAAGACAGCGTTGAGGTTGAACGTGTAGCTCTTGGTGATTTTCAGTCGGATGCGTGTGCTGAGGTCACTCCATGGGCGCACCTTGGCGGCCATGTTGTACGACATAGAGCCGCCGAGCTCGTCGATGAGGCTCACCTTGCGTAGCGAGTCGTTACTGTCGCGAATCTTCATCTCCACGTTGTTACCCAAGTCGAACGAGATACTACCCGTCTTGCCCTTGCCGGGTACGCCATAGAGTGCACCCTGATAGGGCGAGTACTCCACGAGCGACACCGAGCCGTCGGCGTTGGTCTTCTGGTACGTCTGGTAGTAGCCGTAGCGCGATGCACTGAAGTCGGGGGCATAACTGAAGCTCACCTGCGGTGTGACAACGTGGCGGATGCGGTCGATCTTGTTGCCGAAGAGCTTGCGCGAAGGTATCCAGAAGCCGTAGAGCTTGGTCGATGCCGATAGCGAGAGGTTCCAGTTGTAGACGTTGTAGAGGCCATAGAGCGTGTCGGCCACCTCCTTCGTGCCGTCCCATGACTTGTGGGTCTTGTTGGTGTAGGTACGGTCGGTGAAATTGAACGACGGTGTCAGGTTGACATAGCCAAAGAGTGTGAAGTTACCGCTAATGGGGATGCTGTGCTGCATGCCGTTGCGCCAGTCCTTCAGCAGCGAGGCGTGCACCAGCTCGCTCTCCTTCGACGTGATGGAATTCGAGAAGTGACCGGTGTACGACATCGATATCTTCTCATACCAGCGTTCAGCACCCGCCATCTTCTTACGCTTGAAGGGGTAGAAGCGCGAGATGCTGATGTTCAGGTCGGGCATGGTCATGGCAATGGTCGAGTCGCGCATGTTCTGGTTTAGGTTCATCGTCGTCGAGATGTTCATGCCGATGCTCGAGAACGAGGTGCTGTAGCTCACCGACGAGGTGCGCGTCGACTGTGTCATCGACTGCGGGTTGTACATCGATGTCAGGTTGTTACGCTCGTAGCTGCTGGTAGCGAAGTTGACGCTCGCCGACAGGTTCGAGAAGGGGTTGGCCTTGGCATCCTGGCGGTGGCTCCACTGAATCTTGAAGCTGGTCTGCTTGGCATAGTCGGGCATGTTCTTCTCGCCCGTCACCGTGTTCTGGTAACTGGCGAACAACGAGCCACTGAAGCGGTAGCGCTTGCGGTAGTTGGTGGCCATCGATGCGCCCCACGACCCCTTGGTATAGATTTCGCCCAACAGCTTCAGGTCCATCTTGTCGGAGATAGCGAAGTAGTAGCCACCATCACGCAGGTAGAAGCCGCGCTCCGTCTCATCGCCGTAGGTGGGCATGATGAATCCCGACGAGTAGCTCTTCGAGAAGGGGAAGAAGCCGTAGGGGATGGCCAGGGGCACCGGCACGTCGCACACCACAAGATAAGCGGGGCCGAAGACCACGTCCTTGCCGGGTCGCACCTTCGCGCGTGACATGGCGATGTAGAAGTCGGGATGCGGGGCGTCGCACGTCGTATAGCGCCCGTGTTGCAGGTACATCTCGCCGTTGGCACCGCGTTTCGACAGTTCTGAGGTCAGGAAGCCATCCTCCTGCTGGGTGTATACCTGCTGGATGAGGCCTTTCTTCGTCTTGAAGTTGAAGGCCATGGTGTCGCTCTCGTAGGTGTCGGCGCCCATCTTGAACACGGGCTTACCCTTCAGCTCCTTCGAGATGGTGTCGAGCGTTCCGGTAGCATGCACCAGCGACGAGTCGAGGCTCATGTAGATCTTGTCGCTCTTCAGGTCCATGTTCTGGTACTGCACATGCGAGTCGCCATAAAGATGGGCCATGCCCGACGAGGCCACATAGATGAGCGAGTCCTTGGCCGAGAACTCCACAGGGGCATCGATGCCATTCTTTCGCTGGCGGTTCAAGGAGTCGAGGGCCAGCGAGTCGTCGATCACCTTATTATATTTATAGATAGCCAGCTCTAACGAGTCCATCGTCGTCGTGTCGCGCTTCAGGGCAGCACGCCCCTCGCCCTTGGGGAGCCCACCCCCATCCCATGTTTGGATAGAATCGGAGGGGAACCCACCCCCTTCCCCTCCCCAAGGGAGGGGTGTCTGGTTACCATCAGCGGCGACATTACCTGCGGCCTTTTCAACGGAAGAACTATCCAAGCCCCCCTCCCTTGGGGAGGGGATGGGGGTGGGTTGAACGGAAGAACTATCCAAGCCCCCCTCCCTTGGGGAGGG
>JAFPZD010000223.1 GCA_017417465.1 Prevotella sp.
AGATGGAGGAGCTGACGATTTTGCCAAGCTACACTCCATAGCAGAGACTGCCATGAAGAATGGCAATTCCAAATTCAATGCGATTCTTGCTGTCGTACAACAGTAAGGCAACTACTCATGCACTAGGTGCTGAGTAGTTACGAATTTTGTTTTGGTTTGTAAATAATGTGAATTATCAATGGTTCGTTATTGCAATGTTTCATCGTTTCATACTGTAACGATTTACAATTATTCCTACCCGATCTTCCTACATCGGCCGATTAAACATGAAACGTATGGTAACAAGAAGGCGTGGGAGATTCTAACTTCTCGCCTATCCCTGATCTCAGGTCTTCGCATAGCCCCTACTGAAAACGCAACCACCCCACGCCAGTGATAATATACACTGACACTCTTCCAATTATACCATATTATATATAAGTATGGGAAGCGTCAGGATATAATCCACTCACTTAGGCGCTTACCGTTGCATTACCTCTGGAAAGTGATTCAAAGTTGCTTAGTTTGAGAACACAGGACGAACCTCCGTGAACGCCTTTCCCTCGGCCTGCCCTACAAACGGCATCGTCGGCCTGAAGGTGTTCCATCGATGTAAAGTGACGCCCCCGTCCCATTGAGACTGGCTTTGTCGGCTACAAAGATACAAAAAGTTTGTGAACCGACAAAGAAAAGAGCGGGAAAAAACAGGTGGAAATGGGAAAAACACCTGTCTTCGCAACGCCAAACAATGAGTTCAGCTAATCTGGGAGCTTCCGAATGGAGCAAGACAGGACCGACACTTCACCTTTTATAAAAAGAGTTGCTTAGGCAACCATTTCTTTCCAGAGAGGCCTTAAGATAAACAGAAAGAGGAAGCCCCCGTCTCGACCGACGACGACTTCCTGTTCTAGCCCCTGATTCTTGCTCGGAACGCCCTCAAGTTTGCTCGGAGAAGTCCCTCCAGACTTCTCGGAGCGGCCTTATACCCTCAAACTTCTTATCGTGATGTGCTCGCGCCTCAGCACCTCGGCGACTGCCAGCATCGTTACAAATGCACCGCAGAGCATCAGCTGCACCATCTGCCCCATGGTAGGCACGTGGCTGAGGAAGCCTAACACGGCCACCAGTACATAGTGCCAGCCACCAATCCAGGTGAACACGCCAAGCGCGACGACGATGCAGAACCCTGTCCAGAGGCGCGACAGCCACTGTGCACGGCTTGGGCGAAGCCCTGCGAAAGCAGGTGCTGCCACTGCCGAGGGCGTTTCGGCCAGCACACGCTCCATGACGCGCTGTGAAAAACCGTCATCGGCAATCTCTACCTCACGTGCAGCCATGAAGAACTGCTCTAACAGCCGCTCGTCTTCAGCCGGGAGCTGTCCCGGCAACCATTCTTCTTTCTGATTAGCCATAGCCGTTTTGTTTTAGATAATCCGCCAGCCGCACCTTTCCACGTCGTAGGTGCGACTTCACTGTGTTCTCGGGCATGCCCGTAATCTCTGCAATATGGTCGATGGGCTCGCCATCGATGAGCTGCAGCGTGATGCACGTACGTTCCTCGTCCTTCAGCAGGGCGAGGGCCTGACGCACGTCCATCTTAATGTCAGTCCTCTCAGGTCGGCCCCAGCTGGGAGCATCTGCTGCGCCAAGTCGCTCCGCAGAGGAAGGGTCCCCCTGTTGAGGAAGGTTGGAAGCTTTCCTCTTATAGTCGTAGAACACGTTATAGGCTATGCGGAAGAGCCACGTCTGGAATGTGGCCTTCGCCTGGAACTGCCCGATGTTCACGTACGCTTTCAGGAAGGTGTCCTGCGCCAGGTCGTCGCTCAGTGCCTCGTTGCCCAGTGTCAGGTTCAATAGGAACCGGCGCACAGGCGACTGGTACTTCCGCACCAGCAGGTCGAAGGCCCGCTTGTCGTGGAAGACCGCCACCTGTGTCACGAGCGTGAGATCACTTTGCATGCCTGAGAGAGGTTAGGGTTATTGATGCTGTTTACATCGTGACGTTCCGCCTGTCGGGCATCACAATCCAAAGGATGATGTAAGCCAGAAGGCCGCTGAAGGCCGTACACAGGGTTAGCAGGACGTAAGCGACGCGCACCAGCGTGGGATCGAAGTCGAAATACTCTGCAATTCCGGCGCACACACCGCCGAGAATGCGGTCATTGGAACGATAAAGCTTCTTGTTCATAGTTGTAATGAGTTGTAAAATTGATTTTCAAGTTGATTCAAGTCAGGAGTAGAGTAGATGTGGAGGTAAAGTAGAATAGACCTGTTCACTCATCAAACCGCACCTTTTGCAGAATCTCGGAGCAGTAGAGGTATTCTACTTTACATCCTTTACTCCTTACTCCTTAACTCCTCACTCAAAGGAGAGCGACGGGGAGCCGCTAACTACCGGCTCCGTCGTGTTGTTGCAGGTCGCGGAAGACATCGTCGCGCGACTGTGGGCGCTCGTTGTCACTCCGTGTGCCGTCCTCGCCTGGCATGGAATTACGGCGGGCGTTGTGGACGATGAACAGGTTGCCCAATCCGATGCAGAGCACCAGCAGTCCTAAGATAATGCCCAACTTGCCAATCCAGATGCCGAGGACGGTGAGGCCGATGCCGAGGAAAGT
Organism: Prevotella sp.; assembly: GCA_017417465.1. Classification (GTDB taxonomy): domain Bacteria; phylum Bacteroidota; class Bacteroidia; order Bacteroidales; family Bacteroidaceae; genus Prevotella. Next base: position 2,595 of record JAFPZD010000223.1, read on the forward strand.
CTGGCGGACGCCCTTCTCCCACACCTCATTGTCGGTCTGTGGCTTCAGCGGGCTGGCCACTTCGTCTGGGATGGGCTGTCCGTTCTTCATGGCCATCTCGGCCAAGCGTATACGGTCCTTACGGTTCCTGTAGATAAACCAGAGGATCAACCCGATAATGGCGATGGGCGATACAACGAAGATGATGAGCAGCACGAACAGTACGAACAGCATGCTTGCAATCTGGGCACCACTGACACCATCGAGCAAGCTCTTGAGGTCGTCGGAGTCGAAGCTGTCGGAGTCGTCGAAGGGGAAGTTGTCGTCATCAACGTACACGGAGGAGACACCCGAAGTGTCGTTCTGCGTTGTGTCCGAGAATGCTTCTATCTCGTCGACAACGGTCGTGTCGGTCGTCACGCTGTCTGTCTGAGCCGTCAGCGGGAGGCTCGAAAAGGCTGTAAACAACAGCACCAAGGTGAATAATGTCTTCTTCATTTTTGCTTCTTTTTTGAGGTTTCTTTGCTCGTTAGACGAAACTATTCGCCTTAAAGTTGCAAAGATACAACTTTTTTTTGTAACTCTGGCTCCGCCGAAGTTACTTTCACTCAGAAATGAAAAGAAAAACTCGTTTTCCTTTTGCATTTCATTCGTTTTTTCGTAACTTTGCAAGCGATTTATGAAATTATCTGAAGATTTCATCCGCACGACAGAGGCGCTGATGGGGCGCGAGCGCTTCGAACGCTACTTGGCATCGTTCGAGGAGGAGGCTCCCGTGAGCATCCGCCTGAACCCGCAGAAGGCGGCTGGCATGACAGTCGTCGATGGCGAACGCGTGGCATGGTGTGGGCAGGGCTACTATTTGCCGCGGCGCCCACAGTTCACTTTCGACCCACTGCTGCATGCAGGGTGCTACTACGTACAGGAGGCAGCGTCAATGTTCCTCGACACCGTGCTGCGCCAACACCTACCCCAGCAGCCCGTGGCCATGCTCGACCTCTGTGCGGCTCCCGGCGGCAAGTCGTCGCTGGCCCTCTCGCTGTTGCCACCGGGCAGCTGTCTCTACAGCAACGAGCCCATTCGCAGCCGTGCCAACATCCTTTTGGAGAACATCGCGAAATGGGGCGACAAGGCGTGCTTCGTCACGAGCAACTACCCTCGCGACTACCGCAAGAGCCGTCTGCAGTTCGACGTGGTGCTGTGCGACGTGCCCTGCTCCGGCGAAGGGATGTTCCGCAAGGACCCAGCCACCATCGGCGAGTGGAGTCTTCAGAACGTGGAGAAATGCTGGCGCCTGCAACGTGACATCGTCAGCGATGCCTGGCACTGCCTGCGCGATGGCGGCCTATTTATATATAGTACGTGTACCTTTAATATTAAAGAAAACGAGGAGAACATCCACTGGATGACGACGGAGCTTGGCGCACAAGTACTGCCCGTTGACACGAAAGCCGAATGGCAGATCACGGGCTCGTTGCTTGAAGGCTTCGCCGTACCCGTCTACCGTTTCATTCCCGGCATCACACGCGGCGAGGGTCTCTTCATGTGCGCCTTGAGGAAAGGCTCCACCGAAGGGGGAGCCCGCAACAGGCAAACTGGCACTTTGGCAGCAACAAACCGCCAGTTCGCAACAAGCAAACTGGCACTTTCCAACAAGCACGCCAGCCCGTTGACATTCCTCCTAACTCCTAACTTCTCCCTCCAAACTCCTAACTCCTCCCCCGTCCCCCTGACCTACCAGCAGGCGATGGCCTACCTCCGCCACGAAGCACTCATGCTGACCGAAGGGACGCCCCGCGGCATCGTAGAGGTCGCTTTCGAGGGCCACGTGCTTGGCTTGGTAAAAAACATCGGCCCGCGTGCCAATAACCTCTACCCGAAAGAATGGAAAATAAAGACAACTCACATACCCAACGACTATGAAGCAATACTTAGACCTGCTTGACCGCATCCTCAACGAAGGCGTCGAGAAGACCGACCGCACAGGCACCGGCACACTGAGCGTCTTCGGCCATCAGATGCGTTTTAACTTAGAAGAGGGTTTCCCCCTGCTCACCACGAAGAAACTCCACCTGAAGTCCATCATCTATGAACTGCTGTGGTTTCTCCGCGGCGACACGAACATCCGTTATCTCAAGGAGCACGGCGTGAGTATCTGGGACGAATGGGCCGATGCTCAGGGCGAGCTGGGACCCGTCTACGGCCACCAGTGGCGCTCATGGCCCGACTACCAGGGCGGCACCATCGACCAGATAGCACAGGTGGTGGACCTCATCAAGCACTCGCCCGACTCACGGCGCATGATCGTCTCGGCATGGAACGTTGCCGAAGTCGGCCAGATGGCGCTGCCACCCTGCCACACGCTGTTCCAGTTCTATGTAGCACCGCCCCGCGACGGCGAGACGACAGGCCGTCTCTCGCTGCAACTCTACCAGCGGTCGGCCGACACATTCCTCGGCGTACCTTTCAACATTGCCTCCTACGCTCTGCTCTGCATGATGATGGCACAGGCATGCGGATTGCGCCCCGGTGACTTCATCCACACCACGGGCGACACCCACCTCTACCTGAACCATCTCGACCAGGCGCGCCTGCAACTGTCGCGTGAGCCCCGCCCCCTGCCACGCATGCGACTAAACCCCGATGTCAGCTCCGTCTTCGACTTCCAGTACGACGACTTTACGTTAGAGGACTACAACCCATGGCCGCACATCAAGGCCGACGTGGCGGTGTGAGGGGCGATCGTTAACCCGACAAGGTCGTTATAACGTAATAACGAAATAACGTTATAACGAAGACTCGCAAGAAAAAGAAAGAAACCGCATGATGATAACCATGATTGCCGCCGTTGCCCGCAACAGGGCCATCGGCTTTGAGAACAAGCTCATCTACTGGCTACCCAACGATCTGAAGCGTTTCAAGCAGCTTACCACGGGCCACACCATCCTGATGGGGCGCCGCACCTTCGAGAGTCTGCCAAAAGGTGCCCTGCCTAACCGCCGCAACTGCGTCCTCACCCACACGGTGACGGAACTGCCGGGTGCTGAGTGTTTCCCCCACTGGGATGCTTTCCTCTCCAGTTGCACGCCCTCCGAAGAGATTTTCATCATTGGTGGCGAGAGCCTCTATCGCGGTCTGTTAGATAAGGCCGACCGCCTACTGCTGACCGAAGTTGACGATACACCAGCCGAGGCCGACGCGTACTTTCCCGACTACAGCGACTGGCAGGAGGTGTCACGCGAGCATCACTCACGCGACGAGCACCACGACTACGAGTATGACTTCGTGGAGTACCACCATTGTTGACAATTATTAAGGTCCGGTAAACCGACCTTTCAGGCCGTACTTCCCCTAACTTGAAGAGTAGTTTTTGTCCGCTTAAGGACTAAAATCGCCTGTATGAGAGACCTCCCCTCGCTCGGCTTTTCGTTTCGCAGAGCGAAGCGGCAAAGGCGAGCGAGGGGAGGGCTCCCATACCAGGGGGGAATAAGGCCCTCAGCCGTTGCGGGCCGCTGC
>JAFPZD010000224.1 GCA_017417465.1 Prevotella sp.
ATGGATGGCGCAATCTGTCCCGCTCCCTGCGAACTACCTGGTTTCCCCATCCACAGACTGGCTGAGAGGAGTGCGGCTAAGGGGAATAATATGCTGAATAATATCTTTTTCATATTTTTATGGCGCAAAGTTAGGCATTTCTCTTTAAAAAATCGTATATTTGCAGCAGAATTATTCTTTAAACGCAAAAATCATGATGAAGGACTTCAATTTCTATGCCCCTACGCGGGTGGTGTTCGGACGTGAGTCGGAGGCCAGGCTTCCGGAGTTAATCAAACAGTATGGCGGCACGAAGGTGCTCATCCACTACGGTGGTGGCAGCGCCCGTCGCTACGGACTTCTTGATAAGGTGGAGCAGATGCTCCACGATGCCGATATCGACTTTGTGGAGTTGGGTGGGGTAGTGCCCAATCCCCTGCTGTCGAAGGTGAAGGAGGGCATCGGCCTCTGCTGCCGTGAGGGTGTCGATTTCATCCTCGCCGTCGGTGGCGGATCGGTCATCGACTCGTCGAAGGCCATCGCCTATGGTGTGCCCTACGAGGGCGACGTGTGGGACTTCTGGGACGGCAAGGCCGTGCCTCAGACATCCCTGCCCGTAGGTGTCATCCTGACCATTCCTGCTGCAGGTTCCGAGATGTCGTCGAGTACCGTCATCACCCAGGATGAGGGTATGCTCAAGCGCGGCTTCAACAGCGACCTCTGCCGTTGCAAGTTTGCCATTATGAATCCCGAGCGCACCTACACGCTGCCGCCTTACCAGACCGCCGCCGGTGCCACAGACATTATGATGCACACGATGGAGCGCTACTTCTCGAAGTACGAGGATGCCACGCTCACCGACGCCATCGCCGAGGCCCTGCTGCGCACGGTGAAGGATGCCGTCTTCGAAGTTCTGAAGAATCCCGAGGACTACCGCAACCGCGCCAACATTATGTGGGCCAGTTCCCTGTCGCATAACGACCTCACGGAGTGCGGTACCGAGAAAGACTTCGCCGTCCATAAGCTTGAACACGAGCTCAGCGGACTCTTCGGTGTCACCCACGGTGCCGGACTGGCTGCCCTCTGGGGCTCCTGGGCCCGCTACGTGATGGACAAGCATCTCAGTCGCTTTGTGCAGTTTGCCGTCAACGTGATGGGCGTCACCAACGACTTCAGCGATCCCCGTGCCACAGCCCTGCGCGGCATCGAGGCCATCGAGCGTTTCTTCCAGCAGATCGGCATGCCCACGAGCATCCCCGCCCTCATCGGTCGCAAAGCCACCGACGAGGAGATCGAGACGCTCGTTGCCAAGTGCAGCCGAGGCGGTAAGATCACCCTCGGCGCGATGGAGATTCTCAAGACTCCCGACATGACCGCCATCTACCGCCTCGCCAACGCCTGATTCACTTAATAAATCGGCAGGTTCGCTGAAAAAAGTTGCCGTTCACGCTCATTTGTCTTACCTTTGCACCAAAAATACAAAAGAGACAAATGAAAATGAAGAAGATGAATCAATTTTTGCTGGCCGTCGCCACAACGCTGACGATGGCAGCCTGTAACGCTGACGACAGCTGGTACAACGAGAAATGGACCGACACGGCGAACACCACGGCAAGCGACGACGACAACTCGCAGACCACCGCCTCGGCCGACGATGTCATCAGCGGAGTATCCACTACCGGCGACGTCACTTCGTTCACCGTAGCCCTCAACAAGAACGCCATCGCCGAGACCTATAAGGCCGACGACAGCGACGAAGACTATCTTGAGAACACCACCATCGAGCGCACCATCACCGTCACCTTCAGCACCACCGCCGACGCGACGGTCGAGGGCGACGACGATGGCATTGTCAGCATCAGCGGCAACGATGTCATCGCCACCAACACCACTGGCGAGGTCATCCGCTACGTGCTGACCGGCACCACCAC
>JAFPZD010000225.1 GCA_017417465.1 Prevotella sp.
AATGAATTCTGCTACAAGTTCAATAGACGCTATTTTGGGGATAGGGTATTTGACAGGCTCATCATCGCTGCCATTTCCTACAAACCAGCATTCGAACATAGGATGTACGGAAGTGTGTCACCTAAATGCGGATAATCATATAGTGTGATATTTCTTCCTTCTATCTTGTATCTTATCTTACCAGTAGCTGCAAAAGCATCCAGCACTTCTGAGAGACTTTGTTCTTGCCGTACGAAGTTACCATAAAAGCGAAGTGTCTGTAGATTCTCGTCTGCAATGGTAATCTTCACATTATAGCTGCGCTCCAGATCCTTAATAATATCCTTTAACGGTTCACCGTCAAAAATCAGGTTTCCTATGGTCCATTGTATGGAGTTACTCGCCTCATAATTTTCCACGATAATCTTTCCTGACTGCTTGCTCATAACGGCTCGTTGGTTAGGTGCCAGATAGATAGTTCCCCTACCCGAATGCGAGAGGTCGTCCAATGCCACCTTACCTTCGGCCAATGAGACAATTGCCTCTGCGTCAGCGGGATAATCCCGGAAATTAAACTTAGTGCCAAGTACGCTTACCTGTAAGTCCTTCGAACTGACGCGGAAAGGCAACTGCTCATTGTGGGCTACTTCAAAGTAGCCCTCACCTACTAACAATACCAACCTGTTAACTAAACTAAAACCTTGTGTGTATGATATCCTTGATCCTGCATTTAGCCATACCTTTGTGCCGTCGGGCAAGGTCATCTGTGTGCGAGAACCTTGTGGGGCTTCAACCACAATGTCCCCAAATGATGATTCAACGTTACTTTGTCCTCCCTTGAACGAGAAATAGGAAACAGCCACCATCACCGCAACGGCTGCTGCATACGACAGCCAGCGCAGGTGGCGCTTAGGCTTGAAGGCCTGGACGGCGGCAACTCGCTCTTGGAAGCGGGCGAAGGCAGCATCCTTGTCGAATCTGTTCAGCTGCTGTTCGTCTACTGCTGAGAACCAGATCTCTTGTTCGATATGTCCATTATTGTCTGTCATAAATGGGATTTGTTATTTATTTGACGAAAAAAAAAGTTCAGAGGGTAGTCTGAACTTGATATTATTTGGGAAATTATTATTTCAGCTGTTCAAATAGCAGGGCTATGGCAACAGCCAGATACTTGTCCAAGTCCTCGTGGAGCAGAGCCAAGGCATGCTTGATGTGATACTTGACTGTGTTCACGGAAATGCCGAGCTCGTCGGCTATCTCGTTGTATTTCTTTTCCTCGAAGCGACTCAAGTGGAACACCTGGCGACATTCTTCTGGCAACCGTGAGATGGCCTTCATGATTTTCCCTTCCAGTTCCTTTTCAAGCAGTCGTCCTAAAGGATAGTCATCACCTTTTATATAATTAAGCACGGGGAAGTCCTGAAGTCCGGGTGATGACATTGGCATCTCGTGCTGGCTCTGCTGAGACTTCAGGTAGTCCAGACAGCGATTCCTTACACTGGTCATCAAGTAGCTGCGGAGGCTCGATCTTATTTCAATACTCTCTCGAACTTCCCATAGATGAAAGATGACATCGCCTACGATTGTCTCTGCCAGAAAGTCGTCTTTCACATATTGCGAGGCGAAGTGACATAGTATCTGATAGTGGTGGTCATACAAGAATTTGTATGCCCGCTCATTACCTGTTTTCAACTGCTCAATAATCAGTTGTTCTGTCTGTTCCATTTGTCATAAATCGCTTATGTAGGTGCAAAGGTATTCATTTTGCTTTATGCCCGGGTTCCTGGAGACTACTGGGAAGTCCCATCTAACTAATTTACCCCTACTGCCATTGGCGGTAGGGGTAAATACGTAGATGGGAGTTGTAGTAGCGGCGGTCGCCGGTGACTTCCTCGCCAATGAATTCGGGCTTTGTGAACGGCTCGTCGGGGTCGCCCAGCTCCACCTCGGCCATGACGAGCCCATCGTTGTCGCCGTGGAACTCGTCGACCTCAAAGGTGTGGTGCCCGTCGGGTGAGGGCACGAGATAGCGCGTCTTGTCGATGATGCCCGGCTCGCAGAGTCGGAACAGCTGTGCGGCCTCGTCGGTGGTGATCTCTTTCTCGAACTCGTAGCGGCTCAGCCCTCCGTCGAGCGACGGCCCCTTGATGGTGAGGAACGCCTGCTGGTCACGCTGGCGCACCCTAACGGTGCGTCCATGCCCACTGCTGATGTAGCCCTGGCGGATGTGACTGTAGGAGGTTGCTTGCTGCTTGTAGTCGTTGCCCCTTACGAGGAACTTACGCTCAATTTCCAAACCACTCATTGGAGTTAGGAGTTAGGAGTTAGGAGTTGCCTTGCCCCGCTTAGCCCATCATGTAGAGGGTCCATACGGCGTAGGCGATGGCAAGCGCGATGAGGCATCCGAAGATCCAGTTCACCACTTTCTTACCTTCCTGTTCCTGTTTCTTTTCATAAGCCTTCTGCTTAGCGTTCAGCTTTTTTTCGTTGTTCTTTGCCATAGTTTTTTAAATTATTAGAGTTTAATGATCAGTGTTTTTACGATTCACGATTTCTCATTCTTCCGCTACGGGGAACTCCATGAGGTAGGCCTTGATGAATCCGTCGAGCTTGCCGTTCATGACGCCGTCGACGTCGCTGGTCTGGTAGTTGGTGCGGTGGTCTTTAACCCGTTTGTCGTCGAAGACGTAGGAGCGTATCTGCGATCCCCATTCAATCTTTTTCTTGCCAGCTTCAATCTTGGCCTGTGCTTCGAGGCGCTTCTTCATGGCGCGGTCGTAGAGCTGGCTCTTGAGGAGCTTCATGGCCCGTTCCTTGTTCTTCGGCTGGTCGCGCGTCTCAGTGTTCTCGATGAGGATTTCCTCCTCCTCGCCAGTGTCAGGGTCGGTGTACCAGTAGCGCAGACGTACGCCCGACTCCACCTTGTTGACGTTCTGGCCGCCGGCGCCCGACGAGCGGAACGTGTCCCACGACAGCTTTGCGGGGTCAACGTAGACCTCGATGGTGTCGTCGACCAGTGGTGAGACGAAGACCGAGGCGAACGATGTCATGCGCTTGCCCTGGGCGTTGTAGGGCGAGACGCGCACCAGCCGGTGTACGCCGTTCTCGCTCTTGAGGTAGCCGTAGGCATACTCGCCGCCCTCGATCTGCATTGTGACGCTCTTGATGCCGGCGTCGTCGCCTTCGAGGATGTTCGAGATGGTGACGCGGTAGCCGTGCGCTTCGGCCCACCGCATATACATGCGCATCAGCATCTGGGCCCAGTCCTGTGCCTCTGTGCCGCCTGCGCCGCTGTTGATCTTGAGCACACAGTCCATGGGGTCCTCCTTCTGGCGTAGCATGTTCATCAGCTCAAGGTCTTCGATGGCTTTCAGCGCCTGTTCATAGTCGCTGTCCACCTCTTGTTCGGTGACCATCTCGTCCTTGTAGAAGTCGAAGGCGAGCTGCAGCTCGTCGGCTTTCAGGCGCACGTCCTGATAGCCGTCGATCCAGCGCTTGATGCTTTTCACCTTTTTCATCTGTTCCTCGGCCCTCTTAGGGTCGTCCCAGAAGTCAGGTGCTTGTGTACGGAGCTGCTCTTCCTCGTACTCCATCTGCCGCTCGTCGATGTGCAGATAGTGCCTCAGTTTATCGGCTCTTTCGAGCACGTCTTTCAGCTGTTCTTGTGTAATCATGGTGCAAAGGTACGAATAAGCGAGCAAAAAACCAAAACTTTTTTGAGTTTTTTTTCGGGGGTACGGGGGTACGGAGGTACGGGGGTACGAGAATAGTTCAGGTCTTTTTTCGGGGGTACGGGGGTACGAAGGTATGGGGTCTATTCTACTTTACCTCCTCATCTCCCCATCTCCTCAACTCCTTCAAGCGAAGCTTTAGAACTTGTACCTTAGGCCAGCGAGGAACAATCCCTGTTCGCCGGTGCCCAGCTCACAGAATCCGCGAAGCTGCTGTCCGCCGAATTCCATGCCGAGCAGTGACACCTGCCAGTTGACGTGTATTTCGCTGTCACTGTCATCGCCGGAGGATTTGCCATCCATCTTCTCGGTGCGCAGGGTGGCGCCGATTGCCAGCTTCGAGTACACGCCGAAGTGGCTCTTCCGCAGCCATTCGAACTTTGCGGCGGGCATCAGCGTGAGGTAGTTGTTCTTGATTTCGCCATCCTTGCCGTCCTTCTTCCCCATCAGATAGTAGTTCTCCTTCATCTGTCCGTAGGCGGCGATACCACCCACGCCGAGCCAGGGCTTCACGTGGTAGAAGTACTCCACGGAGATGGGGCCGAAGTAGCTCTCGCCGTCGGTCGTCATGCCTACCATTGCACCGCCGATGTTCTCGAACGCATCGATGATGTCCGAGTTCGACAGCCATCCGAAGCTGACGGCCACCTCCTGCTTTAGTTCGTCGCTCTGTGCCTGTACGCTCATTGTAGCCATCATGGCGGCTACGGCCATCAAAAAGATCTTTTTCATGCTATTACTGTTTTATTTATTCTTTGTTAACGCAGTCTTTCCGCATTTATTGTCAAGCCAACTAAAACGTAGTGCCCGTAAGAACGCTATCGGTACTGCTTGGGGTGCAGTTTCCTGTCGATCTTGAAGTTGGTGCGTAGCTCTTTCAGCTTCGACTTGCCAAGGAAGGCCTCGGCATGGTGCTGGCCGACGGGGAAGAGGAACTGCAGGCGCTTGCCGCCGAGCAGCTTCTTCTGCACGACGCAGATGGTCATCGTGACATCGCCGAGACGGCCGCTGCCATTGACGGCGCGGCTTCGGAACTCGACGGTGGTATCCACGTTCCTGTCGTAGAGGGCGAGGATATCGTCGATGGTGGTGAAAGCCTCGTCGGCCGTTGCACCGAGGCAGATGCACGTCTCCTTGATGCTATCGAACGCCATGTCGACAATGTCGTCGCGGATGGCGCCTAACAGGTGGGTCACCCGTCCGAGGCCGAGGTAATAGCCGAAGGTGCCGTCGTTGTCCTTATAGGTAAAGATACTGTACTCGCCCCTGTCCGTCTCGGCCTCTGCAATCTCCATCCGAATGCCGGCAGGCTGCTCTTTCTGTGCTTGCGCATTGAGTGTAGCCATCATCGCGGCTACAACCACTAAACTTTTAATGCGCTTCATAATTCATAATTCTATGTTACAACAATACTATCCTAACTCCTCCCTCCTAACTCCTCACCTTCCTTTGACCGGGAAGTTGAAGTACGTGTCGGGGTACGGCTCGTTGTCCAGTATGAAGTGCCACCACTCCGTGTCGAAAGGCTTGAAGCCGAGGCGCATCATGGCAGCGCGCAGGATCATGCGATTGCGGAACTGCTCGGCGGTGATGGTGCGCCCCGTTGGCGAACCCTCTCCGTCCGTCTTGCCCCCGGTGTACTCGCCGGTCTCGGGGTTGCCGCAGTAGTCTGGGTGGCTCTCTGGCCCGAACCAGTCGAAGGTGCCACCCATGTCGACCTCCTTCTCAGTTGTCATGTCGAAGAGTGTCAGGTCGAGGGTGGAGCCACGTGTGTGGCCACTCTTGGCACAGATGTACTCCCGTTCGAAGAGCACGCTCTTGTCCAGGTCGGCATAGAAGTAAGGCTTCATGCGTGTGTCGCTGACGTTGGCGGCCCATCGCACGAAGTGGTCGACGGCCATCTGCGGGCGGTAGGCGTCGTAGATCTTCAGGCGGTAGCCCAGCGCCTTCACGTCGTCGCTCACGGCGCGCAGGCTGTCGGCGGCCTCTTTCGTCAGCAGTGCCGTTGGCTCCAGATAACCGTCGATACGTTCGCCCACGAAGTTGTAGGTACTAAAGTAGCGGATCTCGAGTATGGCGTCAGGCACCACATCCGTCAGCGTCACGAATCCGCTGCTGTCGTCCTCGGGGCTTGCCCCCTGCTTAATGTTGTTGCTTCTGCAGCACGTTCCAACAATGATTGCGCCACAAACGACTATGATGGCGGCAAGGATCTTAAGTTTTTTAGAATTCATAATTCATAATTTATAATGCCTAATTTATAATTAATGGTTGGTCGAAGGGCGTTTTCGCCTATTCTCCGTGCCGGTGCTCATGTTTACGTAGTGCAGCGGCTCTTTCTGCCACGCCTTGAACTTACGGTATCGCTCTCTTAGATTCATCATGTCTCACCAATTGGCTGCAAAATTACTGCTTTTTCTTCAATTAAAGCAAAGAAATGTAGGAAAATGACATAAGAACCTGAAAAAAGTAACGGCACGCCGTTGGCACAGGCCGCTGAGCGTCTCTGCTCGATAAGTGTGGGTGCGCGTGTAGTGAGCACTCTCGGCGTAAGCGAAGCTGTTGAAGTGCATGGCCCTGGAGGGGCCACCCATAAATACCCGGGTCACTCTTTCGGAGTGCTTTCACTGCTATATATAGTTTTTTGCGAAATGAATCAAGCCTTCACTTTCAGTGTATGTAGCTATGTGTCAGAAGAATATGGTGAATGGTTTGTTCTTGGGCGACCTGACCATGGGTGAGAAGTGGACTCTTCTGGGGCAACCGATGCGTAGGGCATCGGCTTCATTCCCCAGAGATGTGCAGAAAGAGTTGTACCCCCATATAGGGGGAGTGCCTTGCGGAGTTCTTAGTTCAAGTCAACAGCTAAATCGTTACCAAACTCACACCCGTTCTGTTGTGATTTGTGACTCAGCGCCAGAATAGAATTTGCATGACTTTTATTCAGTCGTTTTATCGCGTTTGAATCGTATTGAAACCCAAGCTATTGCGTTGCTGACGTTCGTCAGCAGATTTGCCGACCTACGTCAGCAGATTTGCCGACCTACGTCAGCAGATTTGCTGACCTACGTCAGCAGATTTGCCGACCTACGTCAGCAGCAATCAGATTCGCTATTTAGGACTATTGGTGTCCAGTAAAGTTATGGTTACGAAATAGCTGTTGGCATAAGACGCTGAAGCGTCTCCGCTCGGGACTTGGACAAGCCAAGCGAACAAGTTCGAGCCTTGAGCTGGGACGCTCACCGTCTTGTGCCAATTTGTATATCATTCCCATTTGTTATCAGGAGTAAAGGGGTATGAGAAGGTAAAGTAGTGGCGGGCCCTATTCCAGCCTCTTCTCTTCTTGTTATGCTGAGTCGGCTGAAGTAACCCTTCACCAAAACGTGCTTGTAATGAGAAGGTTACGGTAAAGGTGAATAGTTGTAAGACTATTGCTTACAGAAATAATATGATACCAATATCAGTTGGCACAAGCCCCCCCAAGCGTCTCGTGCCAACCGATATCGGTACTTAATCTGCGAAATCTGTGGTTGTTTAAAACATTTATCGGTTACTCACTCTATTCCCGCCATGATGTTCGTGATGGCTACGATGTCGCCGATGCCCACCTCGCCGTCGCCATTGACGTCGGCACGGGCCATCGTCTCGCTGTCGATGGTGGAGGACGAAGTGCCCGCTGTGGGATCGTCGTAGCCCGTGTTGCCGGCCATGATGTTCGTAATGGCTACGATGTCGCCGATGCCCACCTCGCCATCGCCATTGACGTCGCCCTTCAGCCAGTTTGCCTTATAGGTCAGGTAGCCTGGGTTCGAAGGGCCTCCGTCGACGTGGGCGTAGGTGTGGTCGGTGTGGTTGCTGTTATAGGCGGTACCAGCTCCGCCGACAAGCTTCGTGGAGTGTACGAACATGTCATTTCCATCACTGACATTGGCCGTACTCCATCCGTTTCCAACATAAATGGTGGTCAGTTCGGAGCAGAGATAAAACATTCCCCACATTTCGGTGACGTTGGTGGTGTTAAAACTACTCAAATCGAGTGTGTTTAGTTTGTAGCAACATGCGAACAAAGCCCGCATGCTGGTGACGTTAGCTGTATTGAAACTACTGACGTCAACACTCTCTAGTTTCGTACATTCGCTGAACATGTAGCGCATGCTGGTGACTTCCGACGTGTTCAAGTTTTGCAGGCCTTCAATGGTGGTCATGTTGTACAGGTTGTAGAACCAGTAAGCAGTATTTTGCGGACGGTAGTCCTTCATCGAAGTATGGACTACGGCCTTTGTGATGCTGCCAGCGTAGTCAGCGTGCCAGGGTGTGTCACCTGAATATGCTGAGCTTAGCACGTATTTTGCTCCAGGACGACTGTATATCTGATTGTCGTAATAGAATGTCAGGGTGTTGTCGCTGACGACGGCGTAGGCTTCTTTCTCGCCCGTCCCACTGCCTTTCAGCGTCAGGTAGCCGGGGTTGCTGGTGCCGCCGTCGACATGGGCGTAGGTGTAGTTGGTGTGGCTTTCGTTGTAGACCGTCCCCCTGCCACCAACAAGTTTGGTGGAGTTCAAGAACGTATCACTGCCTTTTTCCACCTTTGTAGTGTTCCATCCATTGCCCACAAAGATGGTGGTTAGTTCCGGCTGACATTCGAACATGCTGGTCATGTCGGTGACGTTGGCGGTGTTGAACGAGCTGATGTCAATCGTAGTTAGTTGGGGGTCGGGGATTTCAATCGAATAATAAATACTTGTATAGTAGTTATACCATGTTGGGGGAGGCGTGGGTCGTATTGTAAATTCTGACGATGGGCGGCCGAACATGTACGCCATGTTTGTCACTTTGGCGGTGTTGAAATTATTTAGGGGAATCGTTTTTAGGCTGTTGCACTTGTAAAACATATAGGCCATGTCCGTAACATTGGCCGTATTAAAGCTGCTAATAATCAATGTTTGTAATTGACAGCAAGTACCAAACATTTCTCTCATTGTTGTCACTTTTGATGTGTTGAAGTTGCTCATATCGAGAACTTTCAGACTTAGACAAGAATTAAACATTCTATTCATGTCAGTGACTTTTGAAGTATTGATTGATCCGAAGTCGATATCTGACAGCGATAAACATCCATTGAACAATCCCGACATATTAGTGACGTTCGACGTGTTCAATCCCCTCAGTTTCACATAGCTTAATGAGTAACAATTGGAGAGCATGTAGCTCATGTTTGTTACGTTGGCTGTGTTCAAGCCACTCAAGTCTAAGGTTTTTAACGAGCAGCAGAGGTAGAACATATGGTTCATGTCGGTCACTTTCGAGGCGTTCAGGTTCTTGAGATTTCTGATGGTCGTCACCTCATAGAGCTCCTGAAACAGATTCGACATTGACGTCGGTGCCAGCCCGCTCATCGAGCTGTCGATGTCGACCTCCTTGATGGCCCTGTTGCCGATGTACTCGGGCTCCTCTCCGAATGTGATGTCGTATTTGTTGCCCACGCGCCCGTGGCGCAGGTTGTCGTAGTAGAGCGTCAGCACGCCATGGTTCTCCACAGCGTAGGGTGCCAAGGAGGCCGCCTTGCGCGTGAAATAGCCGGGGTTAGTGGTGCCACCGTCTACATGGCAGTAGGTGTAGTCGTTATTATTGACAGAGGCACTATACTTGGTGCCGCTACCGCCAACGAGACTGGTACAGCCGTCGAACATATAGTTTTGGTTGGTATGCGCGAACTCCCAATGCCAGAATTCCTGCTTCTCTTCGGGGGTCATGTTGCCAACAATGTCCCAGCTGTTTCCGTAGATGGTTTTCAGCTTGCTGCAATGTGCGAACATGTCAAGACAACTGGTGAGCTTGTAAGTGTTGAAGCCCGACAGGTCGAGCGTCGTCAGCGACTTGCAGTCGTAGAACATGCCATCGGCCGTCTTCACGCTGTCGGCTCTCAGGTTCTCTATCCCCTCTATGGTCTTAAGATTAGTGCAGCCCCTGAACCAGTTGGCAGTACTTGAGGGAGTGATTTCGGCAAACGAGGAGTTGAAGACAACTTTAGTGACTTTTGCCGAACACCAAGCAGGCGTCTCGTTTGATCCGAAAAAGAATGAGTAATCGGATCCCTCGTTGTTATTGAAGGTGAGTGTAGTTCCGTCGGCACTTACCTTAACGCCAGGATTATAAATGAAAACGATATAGGGCAATGCAACAATTTTCATGCTCACCATCATTGCCAGCACCACGGCCAGCATCACCATCATTTTGTGTCTCATATTGTTTTTGAACTATTAGGTATTGAACTTTTCTACGCTTTTCTTTTTAACAACGAATTCTTGCGTCCCTTCGGTAGCAAGCGACCAGAGGTCGAGCGAAGACGAATCTCACGAATTAGTGTCATTCGAGAATTTAAAGACAACATAAACAACAATAACAACTTCTTAGGAAGAGAAAGGACAAGGACAACATCCTGGGCGCAAGCGCCCATCCAGGACAACACGGCGGAGGGACAGGCGAGGCCGACAGTGTTCGCGGATTGGCGAGGGCGGCAGTGCCCGCGGTGGTGTTCTCCGCGAATGACGGCGCAGCCGCTCCCTTCCCGGGAGGGGAGCGGCTGCGCATTGTTGTTTGGCGGTGGGGGTCATCATCATTGTCTTGTTGTCTTGATGTCTTGCCGCGGAGTGGCCGCGTTAACAACGCGGCATACAGGACGGAGGGAAGTTCTGGCGGCCAACACTGGCGGGCCATTCCGGCGGCAGCAACTATTCACTATAAACTTTTCACTATTTCACTTTATTCCCGCCATGATGTTCGTGATGGCCACGATGTCGCCGATGCCCACCTCGCCGTCGTCATTGACGTCGGCACGGGCCGTGACGTCAGGATCAGACTCGATGCCGGCCATGACGTTCGTGATGGCCACGATGTCGCCGATACCCACCTCACCGTCGCCGTTGACGTCGCCCTTCACGCCCTCGTCGTCAGCCATGAGGTCGGGGTAGGTGGCGGGATAGTTGTACTTCTGTACCAGCAGCTGTCCGAAGTGGAACCAGTAGCCCTTGTCGCCATCCTCGACGTCGCCGAACTGGTAGACCAGCGTCTCGGTGTCCTGAGCGGCGGTGAAGTCCAGCGACACCTTCATGTCGGTGGCGCCGCCGAAGGGCAGGGCACAGGTGGCCAGGATGTCGCCGCCGCATGCCAGTGCCGACTCCTCGGTCGCCAGGTCGTAGGCGTTGGTCACGTAGGCGTGCATCTCGACGCCGTGCCACGAAGTGTACGGGCTGCCTGAGTAGACGAACGAGTAGTTGTAGTCGTCGCCGGTTGTGGTGGGGATTTTGATCATCAGCGGCTCGAAGAAGCCGATGCCGGCGAAGTTCTCGACCTTGTTGAGGCCGGTCTGCTCGTCGTAGGCGATCTTACCTTCGAAGACGATCTTGTGGTCGTCGTTGGTCTGCCAGTTGCGCAGGTCCTTGTAGTCGTCGTTTGCGATGGGTGTGAGGGTGACCTTTCCCATCGACGTGAATTCGCCGTGGGAGTATTTGTAGAGGTTCCCGTCAGTGGTGTTCACGACGAGCTTACCTTCGTAGACGGTGATGCCCAGGTCGTTGGCGACGGCTTCACCGTCAGGGCTGAGCGCGAACGACAGGGCGGGGTCGGCCGAGAAGAACCGTTGTCCGCTCACCTTGTCAACCAGCCCGCCCTTGCCTGTGGCGCTGACGATGGGCTTGAGGTCCATGACGAGTTCCTGCCCTTCGTAGATCTTGAAGCCGTAGAGCTTCATGAAGGCCCACGAGTTGTCGCGGGAGCCGCCGTTGTTCATGTCGAAGACGTACATCTCCTCCCTTCCGCCGGTGACGGTGGCTGTGCAGCTGATGGTGGTGTAGGGCTCGCTACTGTTCGCCGTGTAGATGGTGGCCTGGTTGCCCTCGGCTTCGATGGTGATGCGCTGGTTCATGGGCAAGGCAACGCTGCCGGCCACCTCCTGGTTGCGCGCATAGCAGCCACTGTTCCTGTTGCTGAAGCGTGAGAAGAAGACGAAGGCATCGTCGGTGACGCCGTGGCGTGCCCCGAAGACCGCCTCGTACTTTTTCACGCTGTTCTCCGTGAGGTCGCAGTCGACGACGATGCGCGTGTTCTCCTTGAAGATGTAGCCTGTGTTGATGTAGGGGTGGTTGCCAGTGGTCTTCGTCTCGATATACTCAATCTCCGTGTCGCCTTCAGCCACTTTCAGCGTGGCCGATTTCTCGTAGATGCCGTATTCCTCGTACTCGTTCAGGTTGTTCAGCGCATACACTTTGCCGTCGGCCTCATTGTAGACGAAGGGTGCGTTGCCAGTGTATTCCGCCAGGTCGCTGACGACGACCACTTCCGTGTCGTCGTCGAAGCCATTGAAGAAGTATAAATAACCTTCGTACACTGTCGCGGCTGTCCAGCCTTTATTCGTGATGACTTCCACCTGCTTCTTCGTACAGTAATTCTGTTCTGTTTCATCATCATAGCTGTAAAGGATAAGTATCGGACTATAGCCCGCATCCTTCATATCCACTAAGCTCGTAATCAATGCGTCCATCCCTTTGCCAGCAATTTTGTTGCTGCAACAATACAAATAATACAAATTCGGGTTGTTCGACACGTCAAGGGTTGTCAGCTCGTTGTTGTTGCAGTAGAAATAAATCAGTTCTGGACAGTTCGTCACGTCGATACTGGCCAGCTCGTTGTTGAAGCAGTAGAAATAAGTCAGCTGTGGGCAGCCCGACACGTCAAGGGTGGTCAGATAGTTGTCGTAGCACTGGAGATTTATCAACTGTGGGCAGCCTGATACGTCAAGGCTGGCCAGACGGTTGTAGTAGCACCAGAGTGAATCTAGCTGTGAACAGTCCGACACGTCGAGGCTGGTCAGATTGTTGCTGAAGCAGGAGATGCACTTCAGCCGCGAACATTTCGTCACGTCGAGGCTGGTCAGCTTGTTGCCGTAGCAGTAGAAATACGTCAGGTCCGGACACTTCGTCACGTCGATGCTGGCCAGCTGGTTGTTGTAGCAGTAGAGCGTTGCCAACTGTGGGCAGCCTGACACGTCAAGGCTGGCCAGCTGGTTGTTGTAGCAGAAGAGCCTTGCCAACTGTGGACAGCCTGACATGTCGAGGCTGGCCAGATTGTTGTTGTTGCACCAGAGAGACTTCATCTGCTTACAGTTCTTTATGTCGAGGCTGGACAGCTGGTTGTCGTAGCAGGCGAGTGCGTCTAGCTCTGGACAGTTCGTCACGTCGAGGCTGGTCAGCTGATTGTTGTAGCAGTAGAGAGTCTTTATTTGCTTACAGTTCGTCACGTCGAGGCTGGTCAGCTGGTTGTTGTAGCAGCAGAGCGTCACCAATTGTTGGCAGTTCGACACGTCGAGGCTGGCCAGCTGGTTGTTGTAGCAATAGAGAGTCACCATTTGTTGGCAGTTCGACAGGTCGAGGCTGGTCAGCTGGGCGTTGTAGCAATTTAATTCCGTCAGCTCCGGGTTGTGCGACACGTCGATGCTGGTGAGCTGATTGCCGGCACAATACAGTCGCCACAACTTCGGTTGGTGTGAGACGTCGATGGCGCTGAGCTTATTGTTGGCGCAGTGCAGGTTTTCCAGGTTGATGTTGTTCGAAAGGTCAAGACTCGCAATCTCGTTCTGTCCGCATGCCAGTCTCACCAGCTCCGTGTTCTTCGACACGTCGAGCGTTGTCAGGTGGTTTCTCGTGTTAGTTTCTTCGAGAGCGTTATTACAAAGCAATATCTTCAGCTTACTAAAGAAGCCAATGCCCGTGAGGTCGCTGATTGAACAATCTGCGACATTGATTTCCTCGACGGCTTCCGCCTCGGCGGTGCTGAGGAAGCTGTCGTTGTTGCTGTCGATGCTGTCAAGCACGTATTGACGGAAGTTTGCATCGGGGAAGCTACTCTCGTCGATGGCCACCTCCTCTGCAGCGGCCTGTGGTGCTGTCGTGAGGATAGATGTCGTCGATGCTGCGGCGGCCATTCCCAGCAGAACGGCGGCTGTAAAAAGAATTCGCTGTTTCATATCGTTTTAGTTTTGTTTTTATATTTAATACGGTTGCAAAGGTAATACTTTTTTAGGGATTGTTCAAACTTTTCAGCCTTTTTTTTAAATTAGCCCTCTCTTTTGACGATTGCACCAGCTTTTGCGAGGCCTCGACATGAGTGACTTCGACGCACGCAAGGTGACCGACAGCTCGGCGCGCACCGCCGTTCCGCTCGGCGCACGTCGGCCATCCGCTCGGCGCACACCGCCCACGTCCCTGTTAACCGTGTCCAACCGTGTCCAACCGTGTAAAACCGATGCCATCCAACCCCACCCGTGCCCAACCGTGTAGAACCGATGCCACAAAAAACGATGCCACAAAAACCGTGGCTGCGCAAACACGTAAATATACCTTTCTAAATTGCCCAAATTGCACCTTTCGCGCTTCCGCAGTAAACACTGGGGTTTCCAGCGATTTACCCCCCAAAAAACACCCAAGGTATACCTCGTTTTTTCGCACGCGCGTACCTTATAATGCTTATACCTTCGCTGTTATAGATTCTGGGGAAAACGTCACAAATCTTTACATTCTGCCCAAGGCGCCTTTAAAGACACCTCCGGGTGTCTCTGCGGAAAGGTGCAATTTGGGCAATTTAGAAAGGTATATTTACGTGATTTCGCAGCTACGTTTTTTTATGGCATCGGTTTTACACGGTTGGGGGTGATGGCCACGGTTCTACACGGTTTTACACGGTTGGGGGTGATGGCCACGGTTCTACACAGTTGTTCACGGTTTTCGGAGTATTGGGATAAGTGCACGGGCGCAAATTTGCGCCCGTGCAGATTCGGATGGACGTTTTTCGTGGGAAAAGACGTGGCAAG
>JAFPZD010000026.1 GCA_017417465.1 Prevotella sp.
CTGGCGCTCGCCGCTGGCCGTGATGTGCAGCGGAGCCTCGAAGGAGCGATTCTCCACGAGCTCGGCATAAAGGCCGCCGTCGGCACCGAAGTTGATGTCCTCGAAGAAGATGCCGTACATCGTGGGCTGTACGGGAGCCCCAGGCTTGGTGTTGAGCACCAGTTGGCGTTGAGCGTGCGCCGAAGCAAATGTGGCAAGAGCCATCATTGCCATTGCAAAAATCTTTGTTCTTTTCATTATTATTAGGTTTTGTGAATGAGATTCCTCAGACATTTGTGCTTGCAAATTTACACTTTTTTTTTGACATTCGTGTAGATTTGCTGTAAAAACTTGAATTTCATTCGACCTTTTCTCGCTATGGCAGAATTGAAGCGAGTTTTATTCTTTCTCCACGATGTTCCGAAAGCGTCTCCTGACGCCGCCGAGCACAGCTCATTTGGCTTAGCGAAAAGCGTTGAGTTGTCTTGCGAAAAAAAAGTAGGGACGCGGCGTGCCGCGTGGCTTGAGCGGACGTTTCCCATTGCAAATAACGCGACACGTTGTGTCCCCCTACACTGTGCGCTGCGAAAACTCACAGCCGCAGTACTGCTGATTGTAGAAGCCGTACTCGCGGAGCAGCTGGTTGCGGCGGTCAGACAGTCCGCCCTTGCGCCAGTTCTGCGCCCAGAACGTCACGTCGGCAGCAGCGGGGTCGGCAGGGTCGAGAGCCCTCACCGCGGCCTCGGCACGTTCACCGGCACGCGTGATCTGCTCGATGCTCTTCCAACGCGACGAGGCGAGCGTGGTGGTGAAATAGCGGATGCCCAACTCGCGAGCCTTGCGGGCGGTGGCAAGCAAGCGCAGATAGAAGCACTGCTCGCAACGGCGACCGCGCTCGGGTTCCTGCTCCAGTCCGCACACCGCGGCGCGCCAGCCGTCGTGGTCGTAGTCGCCGTCGATCCAACGGATGCCCAGGCTCTCGGCATGGCGCTTGCTCTCCTGCTTGCGAATCTCGTACTCCTCGCGCGGGAAGATGTTAGGATTGTAGTAGAAGATGGTGGGCTGCACGCCGTTGGCCAACATCCACTCAACGATGGCCGACGAGCAGGGCGCACAGCAGGCATGCAAGAGCACCTGCTGCAGGTCGTCGGGCTTCACGATAGGACATTTCTTTTGCTTCATGGAGACGCTCGTTTTGTGATTTGCATGCAAAATTAAAGAAAAAATTCCGAATAGCCTTTGTCCGGCAGGCGTTTTTTCGTACCTTTGCAGCCGAAACACGAATGAGAAGCATGACAAGACTCCTGTTGCAACTGCTCCTGCTGCTCGCCTCCTGCCAGGCTGTGGCTGCCACGACTGAAAGCGGTCGCGGCCAGCGCGA
The DNA here is from genome assembly GCA_017417465.1 of Prevotella sp. Taxonomy (GTDB): domain Bacteria; phylum Bacteroidota; class Bacteroidia; order Bacteroidales; family Bacteroidaceae; genus Prevotella. The sequence continues at coordinate 1,361 of JAFPZD010000026.1, forward strand.
CATGCTGCGCGACGGCCGCGAGGAGCTGTGGCACATCGGGGCGGCCATCATTGAGGATGCCCAGCAGCCCAGCCGCATTTGCAACACCCGTCCGCAACGCGTGCTGCCCAGCATAGGCTTCAAGCCCAGCAGGCCTTCGGCACGACATCCGTGGAACAACATCAACAGTCAGAAACCCCTCATCCCCCTCTGCACCTACGGCAGGCACGAAGCCCTCAGGGCTCCCTTCCGCATGGTGGCCTCGTGCGACTACTACGTCATCGCACTGAGGCACATCGTTCGTTGAAAGGACTCATGGGGTAAAGAGTTTAAAGGGTTTAAAGAGTTTAAAGGGTTTAAAGGGTTTAAAGGGCATAAAGGGACAATAGTCCTGCCGCCACAACCTTTGGTAAACCCAGCGAGGCGTATGTCCCTTTATGCCCTTTATGCCCATTATACCATTTACTCCCTTTCATAACATCAACGAACAACATTATTTAATCAAAAAAAATCATGGCAAAAATAACAAATATGGAGATGGCCGAGGCCATCGCCAACAATCAGCATATCAGTATCAAGAAAGCATTCTTCGGACTTCAGACGAAGGTAGTTTATGAACCCACACAGAGCGTCGTGAGCACTGAGCAGTACGACTACACGCAGGAAAACGGCGACCGCATGCGCCGCATCCTGGCCAAGGCCGACGCCAACAGCAACATCAACACGCTGCTGAGCCAGATAGAGGGCATCGAGAAGGCTGCGATGGGCCCGTTCCGACTGGAGGTGTGCGCATCGGCCGACCGTCACTTCCTGGCCGTGCAGCCGTTCGGATTCAGCGACTTCCAGTACAAGCCGCTGGCCGACCTGCTCGTCATTGAGCGATAAGGCATGTGCCAATCTGTGGCGATTCACACATTTTATGTAAGAAATCGCTACTGATTAGAGAAAAAAACTGTATCTTTGCAGGCGTGAATGCTCCCACCCATCGGCGGGACTTCACGCCTGCTTCATGACTAAGAAAAGGTAAAAAGATGATAAGACCGCTCATACTGACCATCGCGGCACTGCTGGAGGCAATGGTAGTCAGCGCCCAGGAGGACAGCACGCGACAGGTGAACCTGCAGGAGGTGACGGTGACGTCGGCTCAGCAGGGCATGCTGCAGAACCGCTCGTCGCTGGGACAACTGGAGACCATCAACCGTGCGGGACTGACGAAGATGGCCTGCTGCACGCTGTCGGCATCGTTCGAGAACTCGGCCACCACGCAGACCAGCTACAGCGACGCCGTGACGGGCACGCGCCAGATACAGATGCTCGGGCTGTCGGGGCTCTACACGCAGACGATGGCCGAGAACATCCCCACGCTGCGCGGCCTGGCCTATGCCTTCGGGTGGGACTACACGCCGGCGTCGTGGCTCGACGGCATCTCGATTTCGAAAGGTGCCGGCACGGTGGTGAACGGCTACGAGGGCATCACGGGGCAAATCAACCTGGACTTCCGCAAACCCAACGAAGGACGGCCGGTGTATATTGACCTCTACACCGACTCTCACCTGCACAACGAACTGAACACGGTGCTGAAGCACCAGTTCTCGCCGAGACTGTTCGGAGCGCTGTTTCTGCACACCACGCAGACCGCCATGCCCGACCGTTGGCGCAAGCAGATGGATGGCAACGGCGACGGATTCATGGACATGCCGAAGGTGCACAACTATAATATATATAATAGGTGGCTCTATGCCGACGAAGACCACGGCGTGCAGTCGCGACTGGACGTGCGCTTCGTGTTCGACCAGCGCAAGGCCGGACAGATGGAGCACCACATGGCGACACCCTACACCGTGGGCACGCGCAATCTGAACTTCCAAGCATCCAACAAGACGGGCATTACCATAGGCTCGCGGCCTGGGCAGAGTCTGGGCATCATCAACAGCGTGACGCTGCACGGACTGCGCACGCACTACGGCTGGAAGACGCTCGATGCCGACCAGAAGACGTACTACGGCAACCTAATCTTCAACAGCGACCTGGGCGAGCACCACACGTATCAAGTGGGGGCCAGCTATCTGTTCGACCTGACGAGCACCTACTATGTGGACATGGGGACCACGATTCCCGAGGACCTGCAACAACCCATGCCGGCCATCTTCACCTACCATCAGAAACTACGCTTTGCGCCGAAGGTGAGCGCCTATGGCGGGTTTGCCGAATACACCAACACGGCGGTGAAGGACCTGACGCTGCAGGCAGGGCTGCGGGCCGACTACCTGCTACACGAGGGATGGCTGCTCACGCCGCGCCTGAACGTGAAATACAACCCCGCCGACTGGCTCGTGGCACGCGTGTCGGCAGGTAGAGGCTACCGCATGGCCAACCCGCTGGTGGAGAACATCGGCCTCATGGCATCGGCACGC
>JAFPZD010000226.1 GCA_017417465.1 Prevotella sp.
GGAGGGATTGGGGATGGGCTCCTATTTGAGTTTTGGGAAAGTCGGGGTGAATTTATTCACCATAAACTTCTTACCCTTCGTGACGTATGTGCCAACGGGCAGCTGCTTCACGTCGGTGCCAACAGCCTTGCCGTCGAGCGTGTAGACGGTCGGTGCTGATGCCGTGGGCGCAGCGTCGTCGGCGAGAGTCTGGCTGATGCCGGTGGGCGTGGTGTCGCCATCGCCGATGCGGATGTTCATCGTAAGAGCGTCGTTGTTGAAGTATCCCACGAAGTAGCAGCGGTAGGGCTTGATGCTGGCCCATGCGGTGTGGGTGTTCTCGAAGCGCGTGCCAGTCTCGTTGAGGTAGTAAATCTGGTTGCGCTCGGCAGCATAGGTGCGGCCTACGAAGTCGAACTTCTTGTCGGCGCCATGCGTGGTGACACCCTTGTCGGTGGCGGGAATGCTGACGTTCTCGCCGGTGAAGGTGAGCTCCTTGCCTGTGAGCACCCATTTGTCAGCCCACTTCGTGCTCTGCGTGGGCACGGTGATGATGTAGGGCGTGTTGCCGGCGAGCATTGAGGAAGACTCGGGGAAGTCGAACACCACGGTGTTGTCGTCGTCCTCAGAGGCGAAGCGATATGCCCAGAAGTTCTTGCCATGCTGGGTGTTGTCGGTGAACCAGCTGAGCTTTGTGGCGCCGTCGTCCTTAGTCAAGCTGCTCACGTCGAAGGGCAGCAGCAACGTCTCCCAGTTAGCCGTCGTGCCGTCGTTGCCTACTGCGAACGTGCGGCGGTAGTTGGCTTTCGTGGCTGTGAAGTCGACGACGGAATAGAATTCGTAGTCGTCGTCGATGTTCAGTTCGGCACAGTTGGTGCCAATGATGACGTTCTTGCCTTCGAGGCTGGTGGGCACTGCCGAGCCTTCGGCCAGCAGGAAGAGCGTGTTAGGATTTGTGCCGGGCACGAGGCTTGCGGCCTTTTCAGAGTTGCTGGCATCTACGAAGTAGGCATCCTCGGGTATGGTCCGCCAGGTGGCGACGCTGTCGTCGAGCATCAGGTAGGTAGCTTCGTTGCCGTAGACGATGGCGCCCTTCACGGGTGTGATGTTATAGCCGTAGTTGCTCAGCGTGTCGGTAGTCTGGCTACCTAAGCTGTTATAGGTGATATGCACGTCGTACTGGGTGCCGTATGTAAGGTTAGGAAATTCGAATTCGGCCGTTTTTCTTGAGAATTTGTCGATGGCAACGCTCTGCGTCTTGCTGATGGGCGTAGTGATTTTTCCCTTTGGATGGAGTGATACCGTGACGTTTTGCGATGAAGCCTTTGAACCGAAGTTCACCATGTCGACGTTGAATTTCAAGTTGTTGCCCAGGTGGAAAGTGCCTGACCACGGGCTCTCGGCATCGAAATTATACACGCTCACGATATCTCCATAGTTGGAACTGGAGCTGATGTTTTCCCAAAGCGCATCGCTCAGATAGCTGTCGAAGCCCACGAGGAGGAGCAGCGAGTTGATGGACTGTTTTCCCGTGTTAACGATGCTGCCATTGCTAATGGTTCCGATATAGTCGGTTATAGTGTAGGTATTAGTGGCACCGGCAGGCAGGTCGACGATTTCGTCGAACGGTACTACATATCTGCTGCCTATCACCCAAATGACGAGTTCGCCCGAGAATTCTTCCTTTCCTACGTTGGTCACGGTCATAGTCTGCTTGTAGGTCTTTCTTGTGCCGCTGCCACTACTTGTCTCATTGACTTGTACGGTAATAGCCCTCGAGGGTGTGAAGGTGACGTTTTTCCCGTCCTCATTTACATCGGCTTGGATATAGAGGTTGGTAGAACCGTTTATCTTGCGCCATTGTCCTAACTCGAGATCGCCCCAAACGGGATATATTTTATAGGAGCCATAGGGATACTCTGCTCCGAAACTGCTGATAGAACCAGAATAATAGCCTCCGCTTATGTCGAAAAGGCTGTAGCGGGAGTTGATGACATTGATGAGGTTGTCGGACTCGTCGTAGACGCCCAACGCGGTGAGAAGCGTGTCGATCTGTGTGCTGTCTTCGATGTTGGTCGATGCATAGAGGTCATAGCGCAAGTCGCCACTCACATAGCCTGTGCGGCTGTCACGAGTGAGAGCCTGGTTGCCAGCCATGAGCCTGATGTAATTAGCCGTAAGTGGAATTTCGCTTTCGGGTGTTTGAGGAATCTCCATGTTGGGATTGTGGATGCGTGTCACGATGGAGCGGCTTCCGGTGTAGCCGCCGCTGCCAGATGCGCCTGTTCCCAAGTCGCTGGGGGCGAGAACTTCCAGTTCGTAGTCGCCGTTGCAGGAGCCACCCCATCCCCAGTTGATGTGGTACTTGCCGTTGCTGCTGTTATAGCCGTCGCACACGAAGCAGTGGCCTCCGCCAGAGTTGCTTCCGCACATGATGACGGGTATGCCCTGAGCCAGGTTGTTGTAGATGGTGTCGGCCCATTGGGTAGCGGTAAGGCCGGTGCGGTAAAGCAGTTGCTCGTCTTTCGGATAGCCGAAATAGTTGGTCATCGCATTGATGATGTCCTTGACGTAGGCTCCCGAGCCACCATTCGACGACGTGTTGTACTGCATTTTCACGGCGTGACCTACATATTTCATAAGCTTGGCCACCTCATGCCCGTCGCTGTAATCGCCCACGTTGTAGGTGTTTTGCATCTTCGACCAGTCGAAGGTTGTCGGCTCGAGGGCGCTGCCGGAAAGCCTGTTGCCACTTACGTAGTAGGCCGGAATCGTGGTAGTAGCCTCCTTCGGCCACTGCCAATAGTGCATGACCTGTGCCAGTGCGGTGGCTACACAACCCGTTACATTACCACTCAGGTAGTAATTGTAAGGATTGCCTTGGTCCCACTTAGCCTTTAAGAGCGTGCCGACATCCGTCTTGTTCGACGATGCCTTGGCAGGTATGGGCTTGATGTTGTTCTCCTGCAAATATTTGATTTGGTTGGCGTATTCGCCGAGGAAATACATGAGGCCTGGGGGCACGTCCTTCAGGTCGAAGGTGCCGTGGTCGCAATAGCCGAGGATTTCTTTGGTGCGCTCGTCGCCGCTGACGATGACGAATCCCTGGTTGAATCCGCGGTTGAAGACGTAGAAGTAGGCATCGTCCTTCGGGGCGAGTGCGTTGGCAGCGGGCTTCTCGGCCTTGTAGGCCAGGGTGAGCACCTGCTTGACTTGTGGGTTGGCCTTGCGGGCAAAGGCTATAGCCTTCTGTGTTGCCACCTCACGACTGATTTGCTGTGCGCTGACGGTGAGTGCAGTCAGCAGCATGGCGGTGATGAATATATAAAGTCGTTTCATGATTATATAAGTTTCGAGTTTCTAGCTTCGAGTTTCTAGTTTCTGGATTATTCCGAAAGGATGCGGTTTACGAGTGCGGGAATGTCGTCGGTGTCAACGGTTCCGTTGCCGTCGGCATCGCAGGCATTGAGGTCGCAGGGTGAGGGATTCTGCCCGAGCAGGTAGTTCACGAGCGTGGTGACGTCGGCAACGTCCCAGCGGCCGTCCTGATTGACGTCGGTCGTGGCGACTTCGAGCGGATGCTTGGCGTAGATCTGGATGGGCTCATAGCCTGCATCCGCATTGATGGCATTGGTGAACGTGAAGCATTCCACGACGTTGCTGCCTGCCACGGGAGCCTTGCGCGGTGCTCCCACGATGGGCGGTGTGGGGTCGTCGCCACCAGGTCCGGCGTCAGGGTCGAGATAATAGGCTAACAGGTTGTTGCTGCCCTCAGCGGCAAACGTGATGGTGGCATTGCCGTTGGCAGCGATGGCGATGGAGGCTTTGGCATAGTTGCCGGCCGTGGCCTGCGTGCTGAGAATGCCGTCGGTGCCGTCGCAATAGAGGTAGCCCGTGGTGCCATTGATGACACGGAAGGCGCGGGCGCTGCCATTGCCTTCGACAACGAGACGTGCCACGTCGTTTTTGCTCTGCGGAATGACGATGCTGTCGCCGGCAACGGCTGTCTTCACTGAGATGCGGTTGTCATCGCGCACCTGCTCGCCCATAGCCTTGCCGTTGGCTGTGCTATAGATGATGATGGTGTCGCCCTCAGCGAGTGCGGCAGCATGAGTGATAAGGTGGAAAACGTCTTTCTTTTCTTCGTCTGCAAATGACAGCGCACTTCCGGCTACCATTGCAATCATTAGGAGTAGGATTTTTCTCATAATATTGTTTAAAATTATTAATAATGTATCAGCATGCAAAATGGCCAAAAGAGCCTTGAAATTGACATTCAATTTGCAAAAGTAGGTAATATTCTTGAAATATGAAAGAAAATTCGAGAAAAATTTAGCAAATAGTAATCTTTTATTGGTAAAAAGTGGCTTTTCTTTCACTTTTTTCTTGTTGCGCAGGAGTTTTTGTTGCATAAATACAATATTTTCTTGAAACAGACGTTATCATAGCGTGTTTAAACGCAAATTAGTTATATTCGTGATGTTGGCGATGGTCAGCATTGGGGTTCGTGCGCAATACGACCCCCACTTCAGTCATTATTTCGATTTGGAGCCATCGTACAATCCTGCAGCCATCGGCAAGCAGGCGGTCATTAATGTGGCTGCCGCCTATGCGCTGGAGTTGGCAGGTTTCCGCCGCAACCCGCAGACGGCCTTCTTTGCTGCAGACATGCCGTTCTATGGCATGAAGATGTATCACGGTGCCGGTGTGCAACTGATGAACGATAAGATCGGACTGTTCTCGCACCAGCGTCTGCAAGGGCAATATGCCGCGAAATTCAAACTCTTTGGTGGAACCATGAGTGCCGGTGTGCAGGCGGGACTGCTCAGCGAGTCGTTCGATGGCTCGAAGCTCGATTTGGAAGATCCCAGCGACCCTGCCTTTGCCTCTTCGCAGGTGGAAGGCAGCGCCCTCGACCTGAGCTTTGGTCTGTATTACATGCACGGTCCTTGGTATGCAGGTCTGAGCGCCACTCACCTCACTGCA
>JAFPZD010000227.1 GCA_017417465.1 Prevotella sp.
AAATCTACGAGATGCTTGGATATAAGAAGATGCCATTCTGGAGAAAAGTAAAAGTTTGTAGTACCCAATGAGGGAAACAGCTCAGCCGAAGCGACGGTGAAAGCAAGAAGAACTGAGAGGTAGGGGCAAAGTTGGGTTAAAACCACCCCCGCCACCCCCTTCCTACCGTCCGCCGAGGAGTCCTCCGCCAGTGTAGGGGCAGGCCTTGTGCCAGCCCGATGGCCCGCAAGGGCCAGTGTAATTTCAACATTCGCGGCGGCAGTGCCCCCGTTGGGGGCATCGGGCTGGCACAAGGCCTGCCCCTACACTGGCGGAATTGCACTGCCGCAACATGGCGCGAAAAACAGCCCGTCTTCTTCAAACCACTCTCGCCACCCCCTTCCTACCCCCTGCGGCGATGGTCATAGAAAAAGGGTGCCGTCCATCACGGACGACACCCCCAGAAAGCCTTTTAAGTGTGTTTTTTGTATGCAGGCCTCCCGCCCATGACGGGAGGTTACTGCGGTGACTACTCACCGTCGTCGGTAGGCTCAGTGACGATGGTGGCCACATCGATCCATTCCACATCGTGGTGGATCAGAGGGCGCACGGCGTGGCGGGTACGGCCAGAGCCGGGAGTGCGCTGAAGCTTCGTCTCGGGGAGGAAGCGGACAAGCACGCCGTTGATGGCGTTAGCCGAGCAGTCCTCCTCGCTGGCAGCACCGTTTCCGGCGGCCGAAGCGGAGTAGTAGAACGAACCGATGCCGTCGAGCTTTACGGAACGACCCATTGACATGTAGTCGCCCATGCAGCCCGAAAGGGCCTTCAGTACGGCGAGGACGTCGGGTGGTGACACCGTTGACTCCTGCGCAACACGGGTTGATAACTGTTCGGTGGAGACGGTCTTGCCGACAAGCACCGAGCGAGGGTACCACAGGTCGACAGTTTCGCCTGTCTTGGTACGGACCTTCATCTTTACCTTTTTGAAGAATGCCATAGTTGTAAAGTGTGTTAGTTGAAGTAAAAAATGTGTGTTGTTACGTAGCTGGCACAAGCCTCTTGCGAGGACAAGGCCACAGGAAGAGAGTACAGAACGCATTCGCATCCTACATTCAGGCTCCCCGATCGCGTCAGGGATGTAGTGTTCTGGCACTGCCTGTCCGGTGTGATCCACATAAGCACGTTATGGTGCACAGGGGAACAAGCTGAAGAAAGAGCGACAATTGGTTGGAATCTGGCGCAACTATTACGGGAAGAATACGCCCTGATGTCCGTTAGGTGTGTTTGTGAATGAAGTAAACGTAGCACCGAAGTGCGGTTGAGGGTTCAGGCCTAAGCCCGGAGAATCATCAGGAACCCGTCCTGAGCAGGAGCCCTTTCGGGCGATGTGTTGTTTCGTTAGTAAATTCCGATAGGCGGATATTCGGCTACAAAGATAAACACTTTTTTTGGTTTTTACAAACTTTCGGCCGATTATTTTTCGATATAGCCAAATATTTAACGTTGTTTAACCGACTGAAGGCAAAAATGGGGTGCGTTTGGCTAAAAATTGCAACGCATTGAGCAGTAGTTTGCGGCAGGGCATTCCGGTGATGTAGGGGCACTCACCTGCCTATGGAGACCTCCCCTAACCCCTCCTGTAGGAGGGGGATAAGATAGACTTTCCGCGGCATCTCTAACTTATCCCCCTCCTACAGGAGGGGTTAGGGGAGGTCTCCCTGTCCCACCAGCCGCGGCATCTCTAACTTATCCCCCTCCTACAGGAGGGGTTAGGGGAGGTCTCCCTGCCTATTACATGCTAATTATCCGTACCCCTCCGCTGGCATCTGCCCCGATTCACTCCGCCACCTGATGGTGCTTCATCTCGTTGAGGCGCTCACGAACTTCCTGGCGGGACAACAGGATCTGGTAACGGTAGACGGCACAGGCGAGGCAGAAGTAGATGAAGGTCTGCAGCCACAGCACGCGGTACTCGGTGATGACATCGCCGAGGGTGGCGCCCATGGAGTTCATGCGGACGTAGGCCCTGACGCCGAAGGTGGAGGGGAAGACCCACGACACGCCCTGCCAGAAGGCGGGGATGTTGGACTGTGGCCACGAGACACCCGTCACAAAGAGCAGTGGCACCGATATGAACACCATGAGGAGCATGACGTTTTCACGATAACGCACTATGCACGAGACGACCATACCAAAGAAGATGCACGCCAGGATGTAGGGCACCATGATGGCAAGCAACGACTGCCAGGTGGCCAGATGTGGGAAGTTGAACAGGCGGGGAACGACGGCGACGAGCCAGATGCCCATGATGGCGTAGATCATCAGATAGGCAAGTGCCTTGCCGCCAACGATACGGAAAATGCCATTATAGTGGCGGTTGACGGGAATCAGCTGGCGGTAGCGGTTCTGCTCGCGGGCGGTGCCTGCCGAAAGGCCTATACCAAGGACGAGCGTCTGCTGCAGGATGAGGATGAGCACGGCGGGGAGCACGAAGGAGCCATAGCCGCCCGAGGGGCTGAAGATGGGCACGTCGGCATAGTCGAGGGGGCGTGCGGCGACGACCTCCTCACGGGTGGTGTAACTGCCCGAAAGGCGTGTGCGCAGCTGCGAGCCCATCTCCATCGACACGTACTGTGCCGTCTGGTAGATGGCTTTATAGGTGAGCATGAGCGACATGTCGCAATAGACGCTGACGGTGGCCTGCTCCATGCGGCTCAGACGGTCGTCGAAGTCGGCAGGCAGGAGGTAGATGCCACGCACGAGCTGGCGGCTGACGAGCGAGCGGGCCTCGTCGAGGTCCTGGGCGTAGTAGGCCAGGTGTACGTCGGGCGATGCCTCGCACATGCGGAGAAACTGTCGTGAGCGTGACGTGTGCGACTGGTCGACGACGGCTACGGGTACGTCGCGGACGGTCTCGTTGTTGTAGATCCACGAGTAGAGCAACGGATAGAACAGTGGTACGAGGATGAAGAAGATGAGAACTCCCTCGTCTTTTACCACCTGCCTCATCTCTTCACGCCAGATGAAGGCGGCGTCGGTCAGTGCTTCGTGAACGTTACGGAATATAGACATACGTCAGCATTGCATTCTTAATCTTACGGATAACCAGCCACGGCAACAGGATGAAGGCCGTCAGGGCCGCTATGTGGAACCACGCCTCAAGCAGGGGGAAGCCGTTGAAGACGCAGATTTGGTAGATCATGTAATAGTGGCGCAAAGGGAACAGCCACGAGCCGGCCTGCAAGGGCCCGTCCATGCCCATGACGGGAAAGGCGGAGCCAGCCATCGAGAAGCTGAGGACGGCCCACAGCGAGCATACACTCATCGACATGCGCAGCGACGGCATCAGGCCGAAGGCAAAGATACCGAAGCCCTGGGCCGCCAGCACCTGCAACAGCCCCAGCAGGACGAGGTACCAGGGGCTTCCCAGGTGGGGGAAGTGGAGCACGTAGAACACGTAGTACTCGTAACCGTAGGCCATGGCCAGGAAGATGACCGTCTGCGGCAGGAACTTGCCGATGAGTGCGGGCAGGATACGGTTGTCGGTCATGGAGAGCCACTGCTTTGACGTGCCGAACTTCAGCTCGGTGCCCAGCGAATAAGCCGTGATGAGGAAGATGAAGAGCATGAGGATGCCCGGCACAAGCATGGTGGTGAGGTAGGCATTATAGCTGGTCCATGGGTTCGCTATCTGGTGCAGGTCCACGCGGATGGGCTGCAGCGCTGCCTGAATCTGGGCGTCGGTGGCGCCGCGGGCGCTGAGTGTAGCCTGGCCTACGGCGGCCGATCCGAGGGTGGATATGGTCTTCATGTCGCGCATCAGCAGTGCGCCGGCGGCCAGTGTCGTATAGCTGTAGTAATACGACACCTTCGGCTGGCGGTTGGCCAGCAGGGCGTCGGTGGTGCCGTGGGGGATGTAGAGGAAGCCGTATATCTGGTTCTGCTGGATGGCATGGCGTGCCTCGCTCACCGTGGGGTAATGGGCCACGACATGCGACATCTGGAAGCCGTCGAGACGCCGCACCAAGGCGCGCGACGTCGACGTATTGTCGAGGTCGACAACCCCCACGGGCATCTCTGTAGGCAGGCCGTCGGACATGAGCGAGGTGAAGAACACCATCACCAGCAACGGGAACACCACCATGCAGAAACCGTAGATGGGGTTGCGCGAAAGGATGCGCAGTTCGCGGAGAACCAGCCCAATCAAGCTCTCCCAAAGGGAGGGATGTTTGGTCAGCTTCTCTACGGACTGCTCCTTCACCGTACTGTCTGGAACAACTGCCATTGCTTATATCAAGGGATTATCTATCTAAACATCCCTCCCTTTGGGAGGGCTTGGGTGGGCTTTTCCTTGGGAAAGACTTGGGTGGGCTACTTAATAATCAACGACATACCCGGTCGAAGGCCTTCGAAGGGCTCCAACGGACGGGCTTTCACCTCGAAAGTCTTCAGGTCGTACTGCCCGTTGGCCTTCGTGGCCTTCCAGACGGCATACGAGCCCTGGTCCTTCATGTAGTAGACCTTCATGCGGATGTCCTTGTTGAAGGCGGGGACAAAGGCAGTGAACTCGGTGCCCACCTGCATGCCCTGCAGCTGGTCTTCGCGGACGTTGAACGTACCCCAGAGGTCGTTCATCAGCGAGATGGTCATGATGGGACTGCCGGTGCCGACGAGCTCGCCGACCTTCGGATAGACGGAACTCACCTCGCCGTCCATCTGAGCCGTCTGGACGGTCTCGCCCATGTAGGCATCGACCTCCTGAACAGCCCCGCGGGCACGGCTCACCTGGGCCTGGGCTGCCAGCCGCTCCTCGCGGCGGGCACCGTTAAGGGCCATGTCGTACTGGCTCTGGGCAGCCCGTTCCTGAGCCTGCAAAGCCTTGTAGTTGGCATAGGCCTCGTCGCGCTTCTGGGCACTCACCACGCCTTCGTCGAAGAGGCGCTGCACACGCTGGTACGACTTCTCGGCAATCTCCAGGCCGGCCCTTGCCTGCTGTAACAGCTGGTAAGCGCCCTGCACCTGCTCCTTGCGGGCACCATTGCGGGCCATCAGCTCCATGGCTGCGGCGGCGCCCTCGGCACCCTGTGCCTGCGCCATCTTGGCCCTCACTTCAGGGGCATCTATGATGGCCAGCGTGTCGCCGGCACGCACGAAGTCGCCCTCCTTGACACGGAGTTCCAGTATACGGCCGGGCACTTTGCTCGATACGCGGTATTCTGACACTTCGACCTGCCCCTGGATGATTTCCGGGTCACGGTCGAATATGAAGAAACCGATGGCGGCGACGACAACGACAACGATTGCGAAGCCGAGAACTGCCAGGAGGATATTGTTATGTTGCTGTTTTGCTTGGCTACTCATGGTGGTGTGATTGGTTGGTTAAAGTGAGAAGTGGGATATGAAAACTTATAAGTGATTAGGGGAAAGTGATAAGTGATATGGGGGAAGTGGCGGGGCGGCGTCAGAGCTGTCCGACGGACTTCTGGAGCTCTGCCTCAGCCAGGCGCACGCCGATGGCGGCATCGATGACCTGCGACTGCGCCTGCAGCCAAGCCGTCTGGGCCTCCATGACGGTGGTGGGGGTGATGACGCCCTCGCGGAAACCGAGGTTGGCCGTGCGGAGGTTCTCGTCGGCACGGGCGATGCTGGCCTGCGCCATGGCGAGACGCTTCTGGGCTTCGGTGACGCGGAACGACGACTGATTGACCTGCAACTCGATTTTCTCGCGGGCCTCAGCCAGTTCGAGTGCGGCGATGGCCGTAGCCCCTTTGCTCGCGCGTACCTTATACATATTGTCACCCCAGTTCCATAATGGCACGCGCAGCAGGAGGCCTACGTTCCAGAAGCCGCCAAACTTCTTCTGGAAACCGTTCAGCACGTTGGGGTTGCTCACGGCGTAACCGCCGGTGAGTGCCAGCTGCGGCAGGTTGGCCGCGCGGAGGATGTTGGTGGTCTGGCGGGTCATGTCGACAGTGTTCTGCAGCATGCGCAGCTCAGGACGCGACTGCAGGGCAACGGCCGCGGCTTCCTCGGCCGAAAGGCCCGACACGCCGGTGGTGGCCGAAGCGCTGGCAAGGCGGTCGGCCTCCTCGTCGGCCAGGCGTATGTCGGCGGTAAGGGGCAAGCCAATCATCTGGCAGAGCAGCATGCGCGAGAGGGTCAGTCCGTCGGTGACCTGCTGAAGGGTCATCTCAGCCTCGTTGACTTTCACGCTGACGCTCAGGCCCTCGCTGCGGGTGGCTACGCCCTCGTCGATCATCTTCTGCACGTCGCTGTCGAGGTGGCGCACCAAGTCGAGGAAGCTCTCGGCGAGCTGCTGCTTATGACGGAGCGAGACCACCTGCCAGTAGATATGGTCGGCAGCAAAGAGGACGCCCTGGCGACGGGCTTCGGTGGCGTTCTCGTTGAAGTCTTCATTCAGGTCGGCAAGGCGGTTCAGGGCCACCAGTGCACCACCAAGGAACAGGGGCTGCGTGACGAGCACGGAGCCTGCGAAGAGGTTGCGGGTGTCGGTGTGGAAGGCATCTACGATCTTCTGCCCCTCAGTGTTCAGGAGGCTCGCCGTGCCAGTCAGCGTCTGTCCCATCTGCTGCTGCAGCTGGCCAGCCATCTGCTGTAGGGCTTCGCCCGGCACTCCCAGCTGGGCCAGCAGCGAAGTGAGCTGTCCGACGCCCTGGCCAATGCCGGTCGTCATGCCCTGCAAGCCACTGGCAACGGTGGTGCCGAGGTTCGAGATGTCGTGCTTCTGGGCATCGCTGAGCAGCGAAATCTCCTCGCTGGTCCATTGGTAGGTGCCAATGGCCGAGACGTGAGGTAGGTATTTCGTGCGGGCAGCCCGTTTCAGGTTGTGGGCAACGTCCTGTTTCAGACGCGTAACACCCATTTGCTTGTTGTTGCGCAGGGCCATCGCACGGCAACTGTCGAGTGTTAGCAGGGTCTGCGCATCGGCCTGCGTGCCCGCCAACTGGCAGACAAGCAGTGACAATAGCAATGTAAGCCGTTTCATACCATGTGATTATTGGAAACTGAACGTACGTGAGCCAATCATGTTGCCGTCGGCAAAGATGCTCACACGATAGTCGCCGGCATCAAGGAACTCGTTGACCTGCCAGTAGGTGGTGACGGGCGTCTCCTCGCCACCATACTCTACGACCTTCTTCATCGAGTACTCCAGCTGGCGATTCTCGTAGGGGAAGGTGCCGCCATTGCTCAGGACGGTGCCCGCCGGCGTCTGGATGCGCACGTAGAGCGTGCGGTTGCCGTTCTGAGCCGTCACGTTGCGGGCGATGGCGAAGTTCACCTGAATGGTCTTGCAGTCCTTCATCTTCTTCACGGCCTTCGACCGTTTGTTCAGAGCCAGCATCTGGATGCCTGTGGCATCGAGCTGGGCGGCGATGGCCACCTTCTCGGTCAGCGTCTGCTTCTCCTGCTGCAGACCCTGCTTCTCGCGGGTGGTCTGCTCGAGCTGCGTACTCACGCGCTGGTTCTCGTCGCGCAGGCTTTGGTTCACTTGGTTCAGCGAGTCCACCTGGCGAATATACGAGCGTAGCACCTCGCGCACCGTAGCCAGCTCCTTCTTCAGGCGGGCTATCTCGCGGGCGTCGTTGGCTTTTGTCTGCTTCAGTTCCTCGAGCAGCTGCTGGGTCTTCAGCTGTTCCTGCGTCAGCTGGGCAATGATGGAGTCGTTGTTAATCTGGGTCATCATCTCGCTGTACTGCAGCGTGAAGCGCTCATACTCGTTCTCCATTTCCTGCTTGTCGAGGGCGGCAAGCTCCTCCATTTCCTGCTTCTCCTGCTCAAGCTGGCGGTTGTTCATCAGCAGCCAGCCGACAACAGCCAGCAGGGCGGCAATCAGTATCACTGCAATGACGATTCCTGTTCGTTTCATAATGACATTGTTTAATTATGAGTGCAAAATTAGCTGTTTTCCGTGATACGGCAAAGAAAACGCAAACTCTTTGGCCTTAAATTAAGGAAATTATAACAATAATTGAGACTAACGGCCCATTTTTTTAACTTTTTCCTTGGCCGTTACGTAAATAATCACTATCTTTGTCGCCGAGAAAAGCCATACGACGATGAAAAAGGATGGATTGCTCTACAGGGTCTTCGACCTCTATTACGACGGATTCCGGCACATGACGCTGGGACGTACGCTGTGGGCCATCATTCTCATCAAGCTTTTCATCATCTTCGCCATCCTGAAGGTATTCTTCTTCCCTGACTTTCTGAAGCAGCAGGCCGGGAAGGGCCAGGAAGCTGAATACGTTGCCGGCGAGCTGATCAACCGCTCTGAATAGACACAAAACGCCTGAAACTCAAAAGCACAAAACCCTAAAACATCAATCTTATGCACAACATCCTATTAACAATCGACGCCGGTACCATCGACTGGTCACGGGCACAATTTGCGCTCACGGCGATTTACCATTGGCTGTTCGTCCCGCTAACGCTGGGACTGGCCGTCATCATGGGCATCTGCGAGACCATCTACTACAAGAAAGGTGATGAGTTCTGGAAGCAGACGGCCAAGTTCTGGCAGAAACTCTTCGGCATTAACTTCGCCATGGGTGTGGCTACAGGCATCATCCTGGAGTTCGAGTTTGGCACAAACTGGTCGAACTACTCCTGGTTCGTTGGCGACATCTTCGGCGCGCCGCTGGCCATCGAGGGCATCCTGGCCTTCTTCATGGAGTCGACCTTTGTGGCGGTGATGTTCTTCGGATGGAAGAAGGTGAGCCGAGGCTTCCACCTCGCCGCCACCTGGCTCACAGGTCTCGGTGCCACCATCTCGGCATGGTGGATACTGGTGGCCAACGCCTGGATGCAGTACCCCGTGGGCTGCGAGTTCAATCCCGACACCATGCGCCACGAGATGGTCGACTTCATGGCCGTGGCCTTCTCGCCGTTTGCCGTGGGCAAGTTCTGCCACACGGTCATCTCGGCCTGGATTGTCGGCGCCGTATTTGTCGTTGCCGTCTCCAGCTGGTTCCTGTGGAAGAAGCGCGAGGAGCGGCTGGCGAAAGCGAGCATCAGGATTGCTGCGCTGGTGGGCCTTATCGCCTCCTTGGGCGCTGCCTTCACTGGCCACATCAGCGGACAGCAGGTGGCCGAGGTGCAGCCCATGAAGCTTGCAGCGATGGAGGCACTCTACAACGGCGGCACTGACCAGGGTCTGACGGCCATTGCCTGGGTGAATCCGTTCTGTCAGCCCGACTACCAGAACGAGGCTGAAGCACCCCTGAAGCTCGACATGCCCTACGCCCTCAGCGTCATGGCCACAAACGACCCGCACGGCTACGTGCCGGGCATCAACGACCTGCTGAACGGCTACACTGCTCCCGACGGCACGCGTGAACCATCAGTCGAAGAGAAGATGACGCGTGGCCGACAGGCCATTCAGGCCCTGGCCGACTACCGCAAGGCGAAAGCCGAAGGTGCCGACGAAGCAGCGCTCGCTCCCTTCCTCTCAGTGCTCAAGGAGAACATGCAGTACTTCGGTTACGGCTATCTCCGCGACAAGCATGAGGCCGTGCCCTTCGTACCCGTCAACTTCTGGGCCTTCCGTATCATGGTGGGGCTGGGGTGCCTCTTCATCCTGTTCTTCGCCATTATGTCACTGCTCTCCTTCAGGGTGCCGTTCTTCTCAATCGTAACGCGCCGACTGCTTGCTACCTTTGGGCTGCTGCCAGAAACGCATGCTGACATGAACGAAATCGCAGGACTTCCCAAGTGGCACTACTGGCTGGCCATCGCACTCGTGCCTCTGGCCTACATCGCCTCGGAGAGCGGTTGGCTCGTCGCCGAGTTTGGCCGTCAGCCCTGGACCATTCAGGACATGCTGCCCACGTGGGCGGCCGTCAGCGATCTTCACTCGGGGAGCGTCATCACAACCTTCTTCCTCTTCCTCATTCTCTTCACTACCATGCTCGCCGTTGAGATTAACATCTTACTCAAGCAAATCAAGAAAGGGCCACAATACGAGTCTTAGTTCATAGTTAACAGTTCATAGTTAATAGTTATGATTACATACACATTCCTACAGCACTATTGGTGCTTCATCGTTTCACTGCTTGGCGCACTCCTCGTCTTCTTGCTCTTCGTTCAGGGAGCCAACTCCTGCATCCGCTCACTCGGATGGACAGAGGAGGGCCGACGCCTGGTCATCAACTCAACAGGCCGTAAGTGGGAGTTCACGTTCACCACGCTCGTCACCTTCGGCGGCGCCTTCTTCGCCTCCTTCCCACTGTTCTACAGCACGTCGTTCGGCGGAGCCTACTGGCTCTGGATGCTGATTCTCTTCACTTTTGTGCTTCAGGCCGTCAGCTATGAGTTCCAGAACAAACTGGGCAACTTCCTTGGCCCACGCACGTTCCAGTTCTTCCTCGTGCTCAACGGCCTGCTGGGCCCGCTGCTCCTCGGCGGCGCCGTGGCCACCTTCTTCGAGGGCTCGAACTTCATCATCGAGAAGAACAACCTGATCGATGCTGGGGCCGTCACGCCCATCATCAGCCGCTGGGCCAATGCCTCCCATGGTCTCGACGCCCTGCTCAACCCCTGGGTGCTGGTCTTCGGCCTGGCCGTCATGTTCCTGGCACGTACGCTGGGCATCCTCTACGTGATGAACAACGTCAACGACGAGGACATCCGCTCGCGTGGCTCCGTGCGGCTCGTGGGTGCCGCCGTGCCCTTCGTGGTGCTATTCGTCGCCTACCTGATCCACTTGTTGGTCAAGGATGGCTATGCTTGGGACCCTGCCACGGGCGCCATCTTCATGGAGCCTTACAAGTACCTGCACAACTTCATCCAGATGTGGCCACTCCTTATTATATTTATAATAGGTGTGGCACTGGTGCTCTACGGCATCGGCAAGGAAATCGTAAATAGTAAATCGTCAAATAGCAAGTGCAATGGTATCTGGCCCGCTGGCATCGGCACCGTGCTCACCGTGCTGCCCCTGCTGCTCTGCTCGGCATGGAACCACACAGCCTACTACCCATCGACCGCCGACCTGCAGTCGTCGCTCACCATCGCCAACAGCTGCTCCAGCGAGTTCACCCTGCGCACCATGTTCTACGTTTCCTTCCTCGTGCCCTTCGTGCTGGCCTACATCGTCTACTGCTGGCGCAAGATCGATGCCAAGAAGCTGACGAAGGAGGAAATCAAGACCGACCACGCCTACTAACAGAACTGGCTACTCACTGGGGCTAACGCCCACAAAAAATCCGAATCCCTTTGGCGGTTCGGATTTTTTGTTGTACCTTTGCAGCCAAAGTTAAGCAATGATGCAGATGACAAACTTCGAAACCTATCGTAAAGAACTAGCAGACAGCATCCTTTCTGCCAAGGACTTTCAAGAGTTAGACGACAAGCTCTTCGAGGCTTCGTGCGACTTAGGCGGCTATCAGACACACGAGATTAGCGATGAAGCAATGGCTGCCATTATGAGGAAAAGTCAAAGCGACGTTGAAGCTGGCCGCATCTATTCCATGGACGACATGGAAGCGTTTATGAATAGTAAGGTATATGAACTCACACATAGAATGGACAGCCACTGCGCAGCAGAGCCTTGAGAATGTCTTTGAATACACCTACGGTGAGTTCGGTGAGAGACAGCTACGGAAACTTCATAGTCAGATTCTAAAGACGGTTCGACGCATAGCACAATTTCCTCAAACAGGCGCTGTAGAGTCATTCTCCAGCTTACTGGAAAAAGAGTACAGGAGTGCTAAAGTCATTAAGGAGATTAAAGTCATTTACAGCATCATTCCCGAAGGCATCCGAATCGAGTACATTAAGAACTCCCGATTAGACGAGGAGACACTATTGGATGCTTTGTTGATTAAGCATGATTAAGACGGCATGATAGTTTGTATTGCAGAGAAGCCTAGCGTGGCCGGCGACATCGCACGCATCATTGGGGCCACATCGCGCCAAAACGGCTATTACGAAGGTAATGGCTACCAGGTGACGTGGACCTTCGGCCACCTGTGTGAGCTGAAGATGCCCGAGGACTACACCCCCAACTGGAAGTGGTGGAGCCTCAGCGCACTACCCATGATACCGCCGAAGTTCGGCATCCGCCTGAAGGAGGACGAGGGCATCAAGAAGCAGTTCGCCGTTATCGAAAAGCTATTCCACGAGGCCGACGGCATCATCAACTGCGGTGATGCCGGGCAGGAGGGCGAGCTCATCCAGCGGTGGGTGATGCAGAAGGCACAGGTGAAGTGCCCCGTCAAGCGGCTGTGGATATCGTCGATGACCGACGAGGCCATCCGCGAAGGCTTCGCCACGCTCAGGGACCAGTCGGACTACCAGTCGCTCTATCTCGCCGGGCTGTCCCGCGCCATCGGCGACTGGCTCCTCGGCATCAACGCCACGCGCCTCTACACCATCAAGTACGGTCAGAACCGCCAGGTGCTCAGCATCGGCCGTGTGCAGACGCCCACGCTGGCCCTCATCGTCAACCGTCAGAAGGAGATCGACAACTTTAAGCCAGAGCCTTACTGGGTGCTGGCTACTGTCTATCGCGACACCACCTTCACGGCCACGAAGGGCAAGTTCACCAGCAAGGAAGAGGGCGAGCAAGCTTTCGCCACCATCGCCGACAAGCCTTTCACCGTCACCGACGTGCAGAAGAAGGACGGCAAGGAGCAGCCGCCCTCGCTCTACGACCTGACGTCGCTGCAGGTGGACTGCAACCGCAAGTTCGGCTTCTCGGCCGAGATGACGCTGAACATCATCCAGCAGCTCTATGAGATGAAGCTCACCACCTACCCCCGTGTGGACACCACATTCCTCTCGGACGACGTCTATGCCAAGTGCCCGCAGACCATGAACGGTCTCTTCCAGGTACGCGTGGCCGGACAGGCGCCCTACGCCGACCTCGTGCGTCCCCTTGGTGGCAAGGCGCTGAAGAAATCGAAGAAGGTGTTCGACTCGTCGAAGGTCACCGACCACCATGCCATCATCCCCACGGGCATCATTCCGCAGAACCTGCCCGACCTGCAGCTGAAGGTCTACGACCTCGTGGCTCGCCGCTTCATTGCCGTGTTCTATCCCGACTGCAAGTTCTCTACGACAACCGTCTTGGGCAAAGTAGATGAGGTGGAGTTCAAAGTCACAGGTAAGGAGATTCTCGACCCTGGCTGGCGCGCCGTCTATGCAAAGGACAAGAACAGCGTAGAGAAGGAGCTTACCGACGACGAGAAGAAGAAAGAGGATGAAGAACGCACGCTGCCTGCCTTCGTCAAAGGCGAGAGTGGTCCCCACACACCTACACTCACCGAGAAGTGGACCACCCCCCCACCCTACTACAACGAGGCATCGCTGCTGCGCGCCATGGAGACCGCCGGCAAGCTCGTCGACGATGAGGAGCTACGCGCAGCCATGAAGGAGAACGGCATCGGCCGTCCCTCCACCCGGGCCGCCATCATCGAGACGCTTTTCAAGCGCCACTATATCCGCAAGGAACGCAAGCGCCTCGTGGCAACCCCCACCGGCATCGAGCTTATCGACCTTATCCACGAAGACCTACTCAAGAGTGCCGAGCTGACGGGCATCTGGGAAAAGAAGCTTCGCGACATCGAAGCCAAGAAGTACGACCCGCAGCAGTTCATTGAGGGACTGAAACAGCAGATTACCGACATCGTCCGGCAGGTCATCGCCGACCAAAGCAACCGACACGTCGCCGTCACCACCGACGAAGACCTTAAGGCCAAGCCCAAAGCCCGTGCCAAGAAAGCCCCGGCACCAACCACGGCTCCGGCTTCTCCATCAGCCACCGTTCCCCCCGCTTCTCCATCAGCCCCCGTTTCCCCCGGTTCTCCGGGGGGCCCCATCCCCCCCTCGGGAGCAGCTGGCGGTCCTCCCCCCCTCGTTGGCCAGCCTTGCCCCCTCTGCGGCCAAGGCACCATCATCAAGGGTCGCACCGCCTACGGCTGCAGCCGCTGGAAAGAGGGCTGCACCTGGCGCCAGCCATTCACTTCGTCAGCCCCCACACAATAAATTGCACCGACAAACGTTATATTAAGAGTATGCGCAGACTTTCTACCATATACTCTATAGCGTTTGTCGTTGTGTTACTCTGCTCCTGCGGAGCCGACACCGCGATGAAGAAGGGCGACAAGTTCTTCGCCCTCGGCGAGTACTACGATGCCGCCACGCAATACAAGAAAGCTTATTCGCAGACGAAAGCCAAAGAGCGCCCCCTGCGCGGACAGCGCTCACTGAAGATGGCCGACTGCTACCGCCGCATCAACCAGACACAACGTGCCGTCGCCGCCTACAACAACGCCGTACGTTACAAGCAGGCCGACACGACGGCCCTCTTCCACCTTGCCCAACTACACCTGAAAAGTGGCAACTACAAAGAGGCCGAAAAAACCTTCCTGACGCTCCTCGACAGCCTCGGCATGGACGAGCAGCGACTCAAGCGGCAAGGCACTACCCAGGCAACTCTCATCCTCAACGGTCTGGAGTCGGCACGCATGGCCCCGAAGTGGAAAGAGGAAGCCGACTACTCGGGCTACACCGTGAAGAAGCAGGAAATCTTCAACTCACGACGCGCCGAGTACTCCCCCATGCTGGCGGGTGACGACAGCGACCAGCTCTACTTCTCGTCGACGCGCAACCAGGCCAAGGGCGACGAGCTGAGCGGCATCACCGGTACGAAGAACGCCGACATCTTCTTTTCACAGAAAGACGACAAGGGCAAGTGGTCGAAGCCGGAGCCCATCGAAAGCGACCTGAACACCGAGTACGACGAGGGTGCCTGCGCCTTCACGCCTGACTTCAAGACGATGTACCTCACCGTCTGCAAGACCGACCCCGACTATCCGCGCTACGCAAAGATTGCCACCGCACAGCGCAGCGACGCCTCATGGGGCAGCCCGAAAGAACTAGACATCACGAAGGACACCCTCTCGACCTTCGCCCACCCCACCGTCTCGCCCGACGGCCTGTGGCTCTACTTCGTCAGCGACATGCCCGGTGGATTGGGTGGCTATGACATCTGGCGCATGGATCTCTCGGCTCATGGTGGCGGTGCCATCGAGAACCTGGGTGCCCCCATCAACACGCCCGGCAACGAGATGTTTCCGACTTTCCGACCCAACGGTGACCTCTACTTCTCCAGCGACGGGCACCCCGGCATGGGCGGACTCGACATCTTTATTGCTGTGCCAATCCAAACGGATAACGAAGCATTGAGAACTGAGAGGTATAACGACACGCAAGCCAACGATTCCACGAAAACGACTGCCGACAGTACTGCCATTAAGGCTGACCATCCCGCTCAGTCCTCAAAGCTCAGTTCTCAACTTGAAGGTTATGAATTAGAGCATCCCGGCTACCCGCTGAACTCCGCCGGCGATGACTTCGGCATGACGTTCGAGGGGCTCCACAACCGTGGCTACTTCTCCTCGAACCGTGGCGATGCTCGTGGCTGGGACCACATCTACTCGTTTGAGAAACAAGAGATTATACAGACCGTCAAGGGATGGGTCTACGAGCAGGACGGCTACGAACTACCCGCCGGACTTGTCTACATGGTGGGCAACGATGGCACGAACCTGAAAATCAGCGTCAAGGGCGACGGCTCGTTCACACAGGAAATCCGTCCCGGTGTCGACTACGTCTTCCTCGGCACCTGCAAGGGCTTCCTCAACCATAAGGAGGAGCTACGCGTAGAGCCGGTCCTGGAGTCGGAGGAGTACGTGCTGCAGTTCCCCCTGGCCTCAATCACCGCGCCCGTGCTCATCGACAACATCTTCTACGACTTCGACAAGGCCACCCTGCGCCCCGAGTCTACCGAGGCGCTCGACAAGCTGGTAGCCCTGCTCAACGAGAACCCCAATGTCACCATCGAGCTGTCGTCGCACACCGACAACCGCGGCTCCGACCAGTACAACGAGCGGCTGTCGCAACGGCGTGCCGAGAGTGTGGTGAACTACCTCATCGACCACGGCATCGCTGCCGACCGTCTGTCACCGAAAGGCTACGGCGAGTCGAAGCCCAAGACCATCAAGCGCAAGCTCACTGAGAAGTACGACTGGCTGAAGGCCGACGACGTGCTGACGCCGGAGTTCATCGAGGCCCTCAACGACGAGGAGAAGCAGGAAATCTGCCACCAGCTGAACCGCCGCACAGAGTTCTTCGTGCTGCGCACCACCTACGGCATGTTCGATGCCGAGGGCAAGGTGAAGCAGCAGGTCCAGAAACCTGCCAAACAAAAAGAGGAAGCCCCCGCCACGACCGACGACGACTTCCTGTTCTAACCAGTGTTTTTTACAAAAACTAATATCACCAATATCACACTTTCCGTAACTAACAGGTTTTCAGAACAGTAAGTGTGATATTTGTGGTGATATTAGTGGTGATATTGTGATATTAGAACAGCCCAAAGAGCCATTTATCGCCCTATTTTGGGCTGTATCTTTTACCGTTTTAGCACATGGTACTCGGTGCCTTGACGGCTACGGCGGTGTGGCAAGCTGTCGAAATTGCTGAGGAAACGGCCGAACTGACGAATGCCACCGATGCGCAAGCTGGATCCCACCTTGGACTTCAGCTGCTGGAAGATGGCAGCAGCGGTCATCCACTCACCCTCCTGTTCCGAGGTGGCGGGTGCGAAATACTCCAGGAAGAGCAGCTCTTCGGGCGACTCCATGCGGAACTCCTGATTCGACCTCATCACCAGCCGCGTCTGCTCCTCATCAAGGTAGCAGGGCTCGCCAGCCCTCAGCAGCGCCTGGGCCTGCGCATAGAGCTGGTCGTGGTTGACGCGGCGGCTGACATCAATGGGACCGGTGAGCTCGACGCCAATGAAGCGGCGCGTGCCCGTCGGGTCGGCCAGAATGTCGGTGACATTGGCAGTCGCTATGAACGAAGCCAGGCGCGGGAAGTCCTCGACATGCTTGCCATAGGGACGCTTCACCTTGACACTGGACAGCTGGATGAGGTTCTTCAGGAACCCGCTCTGGACGGCGGGCCGTATCTGGTTGAACTCGTCGAGGTTGATAAGCAGAAACTGGCTCATGGCCTGCAGCACAGACTTCTTCTCGTCGAGTATCAGGTTATCGTTGTAGCCCCACTGCAGCTCATTGGGAATGAGCGACTTGCAGAAAGTGGACTTGTTGTAGCCTTGCTTCGAGATGAGCAGCGGAGCAATGGCATTGCCATAGCGGTAGTTGCGCCCCATCCACTGGGCCACCATAGCCAGGAACCACGTGCGGAACCACTGCTCCCAGTGGGGGTTGGTGGTGGGCACGGTGCGGGCCAGCTCACCCAGATAGTCGCGTCCGTCCCATGTGCCTTCCACCCGCCACAGGTATTCCTCCACGGGGTTGTAGTGTTTCACCATGTTCGATTTCACATAACGGCTGATTTCGCGATCCCACACATTGAGGCCGGCCAGACGGGCCTCCATCGCAAGGCTGTTCTGCACGCGTTCGTCGACGGGCTGCCACCCGAACTGCCAGCGTTCGAGCGGTCGGTACTCGGTGTAGCCCATGACGGTGTTGTAGCGAAACTCATAGCGTTCTTTCAGCAGGGCGATGAGTCGGCGCGTCTCGCTGCCCACACCAGTGTCGTCGGCGTCATCGGGCGCAACGGTCTTGTCCAGGCTAAGCTGAGGACTGTCTACACGTTCGCCGATGCTGATGGCCACAGCCTTGGGGTTGTAATAGGGATGCTTGTCCAGCGTCATACGGAAGCACGACATCAGCAGGCGCTGACCCGTAGAGGGCGTATCGACGCTTTGGAGGGAGGCAGGGCTGACTACCGCATTGGTGGCGATGCCCGCATGGCGCAGAAGCACGTCGTAGAGGGCGGTCACCAGCGGACAGGCACGCTGATAGAAGTGCTCAGCATCATCGTCAGTGGCAGGCAGCTTGCCGCTCTGAGGACCGACAGCCACGAGGATCTTCACCGTCTGACCGCTACTGCCCACAAATGCGGCCACTGTCGATGGCAACATGGAGGCCATCTGCTTAGCGGCATTCAGCTCGTCGCGACCGTGCAAAGGTCCTACACTGAGGGCAACGAGTCCATTGAAGGCCTTCATCACGGGGTTGCCCTGACCATCAAGACGCATCTCAGCGCAGGGGTAGACCAACGGCAACACGTTGGCATCGTCGAACGAACCTAACCGGTCACTGTACCATTCCACATAGCTACGCAGGCGGCTCACCACATCGCCTTTGGTGTCGCTCGTAATGCGTTCCAGGAATTTGTCAATACTACGCAGCGAAAGGTGCTGCTTATGGTGTTTATCTGTTCGAATGAGTGTCAGTTTCATATAGTTGAAAAATTGGGATGTTAAGAAATTGAGAAGTTGAAAATTGTTGAGAAGTCTGAGCAGTTGAGCAGTTGTGGAGTGTTTGAGTCGGGGAGTCATTTACTTTCCTAAAGGGGGTAACGTGCGGTTTCCTACGGAGGAAACCGATGGTTTCCTTATAGAGAAACCGATGGTTTCCGCCTAAGAAACCGATGGTTTCCTGCCGAGGAAACCGCACTTTCCTACGGTTTAGCAAAGACGTAATGCTGCTCATAGCCGTCGAAGACGGGGGCGTCTTCGTAGCCGTAACGGGCGAAAAGACGTGCAATCCACTGTTGCTCGGCAGGACTGAGCAGCCGCTCGCCGCGCTTGTATTCATAGTAGATGCGCTTGCCATGAAGGTAGGCCGTCATCGCTTTGCGCAGAGCCGTGTAGTCCGCCTGGCGCACATGGTCGTAGAGATGGGTGAACCCACGCGCGAACGTGGCGGTCTCTGCGGGTGCGAAATGCTGGCACTGGCCGTCGGCAAGCGCCTTTTCGGTGACGCTGACCGCAATGGTCATCGTATCGGGGATAAGGGTACCCGCCTGATGGCGCAGACACTCGCTGCGCAGCGGGCATTCGTTGTTAAAGCACAAGGCCCATCCACGGGGCACATCTTCGAATCTAAGTGTTAAGTTTTCCATGTCTCTTGAAATTTTAAAAGGTTCGTATTTCAACTGCAAAGATACTATTTTTTTGCCAAAAATGCAAGTAATTTATGTTAAAAAACCATTTTTAATATCACAATATCACCACTAATATCACACTTTAACTTTGTGTAACACAATTGTTTACGTGCTATGTGATATTTGTGATATTAAAAATCAAAAAAATCATAGATGTGGAATCGCGGTTTTATCCCTACAAGGATTGCCGCCTTTTACCTGAAAGTGGGAGAAATATCATCCATGAAAAAACTTTTTCCTCCTTTTTCTTTGTCAATTCCCAAACTTTTAGTAACTTTGCAGTCGTGATTGCCAATGCACACACTTGTTTATTTGCTCAATTATTAGATGTTATGGAAGGGAAATACCTTGACCCGAAGGCCGATCTGACCTTCAAGAAGATATTCGGTGAGAACGAAAATCTGGTGATGAGCTTGCTCAATGCCCTGCTACCTCTTGACGAAGGAAAGCAGATAGAACATGTGGAGTACCTCACACCGGAGATGGTACCTGAGAATCCAGGGAAGAAAAACAGTATCGTTGACGTTCGCTGTCGTGAGACGGGCGGACGGCATTTCATCGTTGAGATGCAGATGAACTGGAACAACGAGTTCGAGCAGCGCGTCATCCTCAATGCCTCGAAGGCCGTAGTGAAACAGTTAGGCAAGAACGAAGATTACTCCCTGTTGCAACCCGTCTATTCTCTGAACCTCATCAACGACATAGGCTTCGAGGCCGGCCCCGATGAGTTTTACCACGACTATGCCATCGTGAACGTGGCTCACACCGACCGTATCATCAGCGGACTGCGTTTCGTTTTTGTTGAACTTCCAAAATTCAAGCCGCAGACGATTGCTGAAAAGAAGATGGCAGTGCTATGGCTACGTTTTCTCACCGAGATAGACAAAAGTACGGAGGAAGCCCCCGCTGAACTGTTAGAGAATCCCGACACAAGACAAGCATTGCAGATACTGGAGAAGTCGGCTTACAACGAAGCAGAACTATATGCCTACGACTACTACTGGGACGCAGTGTACAACGAGCGTGGTGCTATCCGTCATGGATATAAGCAAGGAATGGCGCAAGGAATGGCGCAAGGAATGGCGCAAGGGATGGCACAAGGAATGGCACAAGGAATGGCACAAGGAATGGCACAAGGAATGGCACAAGGCATAGCTAAAGGTCGTGAAGAAGGTGAGGCCAAGGGCCGTGCGGAAGGTGCTGAACAGACTAAGCGCGAGAACGCCCATCGTATGAAAGCAGACGGCATGCCCGCCGACCTGATAGCCAAATACACCGGACTTTCATGCGAAGAGATAGAGGCATTGTAATCGTTTGGTAATCAAAAAAAAAATATAGACGTGGAAGTATAAGGCCGAGTATAGGTGCCAATACTTGTATACTATAGTAACAGCAGCTACAATCCTTCTTGTTGGTTGCAGCTGCTGTTACTATAGTATAAAAACACTCGGTCGAATGCCTACGGCTTACCCGCCATAATGTTCGTGATGGCCACAATATCGCCGATACCCACCGTTCCATCGCTGTTGACATCACCCGCTGACTCGTCTACCTCCAGCACAACGTTACCGAAGCCTTCCATCACTGGCCGACCATTGCGCCAGGTGATGGTTACCGTAGCCACGTCGCTGTTCTCATAGCCGTCACGCTTAGCATAGACACAAACTTCGTAAGTACGTGTCAACTTCAGTCTCTCACCCTCGTTGACCTTGGCATCAGCAACTTTCACCTCACTAACAAAGGCCACGTCCTCTGTCGTGCTGGCGAACACCAGTTCACCTTTATCGTAGGCTATTGTGGGGGTGGCGCACTTTTGCACCTCATTTCCTATAATTCTGATGTCGAATGCCACGTCGGGAAAGGACAGTTTCTGGTTGTCCTGTGTATTGAATTCAATGTTTGTTACCGTGCCCGTCAAAGTAGAGCCAAGTGTCACTGAGGCGTCTGCCTTCAGCGTCACCGTAAACAGCGTGCCAGATGTACTGGGAATGGACTCACCGTCCATCGACGTGGCGATGAAGCGGTAGGCACCACTGGCTAATAGACTTGAGGAAATAGCATGCTCTGTCGCCATAAAGCGGTCGCTGAGCATAGCGGCAGGCTTGCCGTTGGCCTTCAGTGCTAGCGCCAGTCCTTCTGGCAGCACAATGTCACACTGCCAGCCCATCAAGTTCGTGGTCTCGTTGTCCAACTCGATGCTGAGGGCGACGCTCTCACCGGGAGCAACCTCCACGCCCTGCACTTTCAGAATGTCGGCAGCCTGGCCGATGCCCGCAATGGCGAGCATCAGCCCTAATAGGAATTGTCTTTTCATTTTCATCGTATGATAATCTTTTTGTTGTTAACTAAATAAACGCCTTTGTGAAGACCGTCTAAATTATTTTGGCCACGATGCACGCTGAGAGTGCGGCTGATTTTACCGTCAAGAGAGAAAAGGCACAATGTGGCATCGAGGACGGAAGTGATGCAAAGCGTTCTTCCCTGCACGTACATCTTCATGCCCTGCTCTATGTTGGCAATACCTGTCGGCGTACCGACAATGGAGTTGGGGCGCAATTCGTGGAGTCCCGAGGTAGTGAGACGTATGTTGTCGATGGTAACACCACCTGCGGTCTGAATGTTCAGCAGGACGGACTCATCGGCAGCAAAGGTGCTATTGGTGGGCGAGTAGCACACCACGCGCCACTTCCCGTTGGCCAGTCGGCGGTAGGTCAGCAGATGGTCGCCCTCGCAGGCATCAGCCAGCCGCATGGCCTCTATTGTCGCATCGTCGGCCAGCTCCACGTCAAACTGGAAGCCAACGAAACGCCCCTTGTTCTCCAACATCATCTGATAGCCATTGGTTGTCGGCTGCAATGAGACGTTAGGCGAAAGCATGTCCTCAGAAGAGCGGCTGGCGAAGAACGGACGGCTGGCAGCTCCCTCGTTCAGAATAAGGTTGATGATCATTCCCACATCGGTCACCGACACCGTCTTGTCGCCATTCATATCAGCGGCCTCGAAGATGAACATCGACGGCACCTGTTCCAAGATATAGTTGATGGCGCAGCCCACATCGGTCACTGAGACCGACCCGTCGTTGTTCACGTCGCCCGGCGTGTACGCTTTCACCGTCAGCTTCGACTCCGTATCAGCAGGCCTCACCTCCATTAGGTCATTACCATCAGGCACGCTCAGCTCTGCGTTGAGTACCTTCACCGTGTACTCGCCTGCCTCCATCGTAGCCGAAATGTCAAGGCCAATATTCATTAATGTACCGCTATTGCCAACAAAGGAATCATTATCTATAGATGATATCACAAAACGATAGTCACCATTGCTCAGTTGCGTACTCGACACCTTGTGACTCTCAGCTCGCTCCGTCAGAACCACATCTAATTTCCCATTGTTCAACGTAATAACTGATGCTCCGTTAGGCAACCTCAGGTCAAACTGGCACAACTTCACATCGTCTTGATTCTGTAATTCTATTGACAGAATGTCCTTTGTACCCACCAAAGTCTCAATATCTGCCCCATAAAGGCTATAGACATCCCCAAACTCTAATATTACTTTGAAGTCCTTCCACACATCAGCGGCCGCGTATGCAGCCTTACAGCCATCAGGTACATATAGCGTGGCCAAGTTGGCGTAGCTATAGTACGAATAGTTAGAATAATAAGAGAAAACGGAGGACGGTATTGATACAGGTTCTTTTGCTTTTACAGTTACTGTTTTAATAGGACAATCGGCAAAAGCAGAATTGCCTATGCAAGTAACACTACTGGGGATTGTTATAGTGGATAAACTACTACAACCATGAAAAGCATCACTTTCAATTGTCTTAACACCTTTAGAAATCAATACGTCAGTGAGAGCCGTGCAACCATAGAAACTCGATTCGCCTATGGTAACAACACTTTTAGGAACGCTTACAGATGTTAGACTTGTGCAACTTTGAAACGAGCCCCATCCAATAGTATTCACTCCTTCTAAGATTGTAACGGAAGTCAAGCTACTACAGCCTGAAAAAACGGAAGTGTTTATATCAGATATGTTATTTGGAATAATAATTGAAACCAAGCCAGACACAGTATTTACAAAATGCTTTATATCAACAATTTGCACTTTAAACGGTAGAAAAGTGATGACGTAAATTCTGTCCACTAAAATATTTTAGCATTTCAAAAAGTGACAATTTGTAAGTTACTCTTTGAATTCAAGCTGTAGTTGGACATAACGTTTGTCCTCGACTTCTGCCATGTTTGCCTCAGTAAGCAGGTCTTCCAACGGCATTCCTGGCATCAAGCACCATTCCGCCGGATATGGTGCTGCGGTACTACGATTGAACCACGTCAAAACATGAGGGCTGTATCGTCAGTGGTTTCCTGCAGCAGGGTGGCGACAAGGCCTGTGCGTACATCGAGAAGAAGGCTGCGATTAAGCGAGTTCAGAGCGATGCTCGCCATTTTCTGCAGCGCCTCACTCATCATACGCATACCATAGTTGAGCAGTAAAGTAATC
>JAFPZD010000027.1 GCA_017417465.1 Prevotella sp.
ATTCACTAATCACTATCCACTACTCCTCCACGATGTTGGTGAAGTTACGCCAGACGTCTGCCGACTGGTAGGCTTGCTTTGTGCCTTTGGGGACGTAGAGGGTGGCGGATAGGTAGGGGAAAGTGTTGTTGAGGATGGTGGGTGGGGTAAGGCTCTTGCAGTGGATCTCTTCGAGCCGGTCGCAACGGTCGAAGACGCCGTTGCCGATGGTGGTGACGTTGGTGCCGAGTGAGATGGCGGTGAGGCTGGTGCAAGCGTAGAAGGCGCCGTCGCCGATGGTGGTGACGGCGTTGCCGATGACGGCGGTGGTGAGGCCGCTACACTCATAGTAGGCGCTGTTGCCGATGGTGGTGACGCTGCCAGGGACGGTCAGTGTCTTGAGGCTGGCGCAATGCGCGAATGCTCGCTTGCCGATGGCGGTGACGGTGGCGGGGATGATGGTGTTTCGACAGCCCGCAATGAGGGTGTTTGTCTTTGTATCGATGATGGCGTTGCAACCGTCGCGTGAGTCGTAATGAGCATTGTCCTTGTCGACTTTGATGGAGGTGAGACCGCTGCATCCGGCAAAGGCATTGTCGCCGATGGTGGTGATGGTGGAGGGGATGTTCAGGTTGGCGAGGCTGCTGCAGTAGTAGAAGGCATAGCTGCCGATGGTGGTGACGCTCGTGGGGATGTCCACGGCGATGAGGGCTTGGCAGTAGGTGAATGCCGATGGGGCTATGGCCGCGACGTCGTAGTGGCTGCCTTTGTAGGTGATGCTCGCGGGGATGTCGGCTTCCCCCTTGAAGCTATTCTTCTCGAAGCCTGAGACGGCGATGTGGCCGCTCTCGACGGTATACATGACGTTGTCGAGGTAGAAGTTGTTGTCGTCGATGGCTACGTACTTCATGCCGTTTGAGGCTTTCCCGTCGTCGCTGATAACGACGTTGGCTGAGTCCTCGTCATCGTCGCTGCCGCAGGCGGTGAAGAGACAGCAGGCGAGGGGCAGTGCAAGGAGGTAGAAAAGGGCTGTTTTCATTGTAGTTAATTTTCTTGATGGTTTCCGTTTTTGCAAATCGTCGGCAAAGGTACGTAAAAAAGTCGGAACGGCCAAGGGTTTTGGGGGGAAAAGTGAAGCGTGAAGCGTGCAGCGTGTTGAAGAATGGGCTGATAGGCATTAAAATAAAGTGAAAAGGGGCTAAACAAATGTTATAGGGCTTGCGTGGGTCGGATATTCTTCGTACTTTTGCAGGCTGAAACGTAAGATTTTAGACAGAGACTATGGCATTTTTCGGACTATTCAACAAAAAGAAGCAGCAGGAGACGCTCGACAAGGGCCTTGAGAAGACAAAGACGTCGGTGTTCAACAAACTGGCGCGTGCCGTTGCAGGCAAGTCGAAAGTCGACGACGACGTGCTCGACAATCTTGAAGAGGTGCTCATCACAAGCGATGTTGGCGTGGATACGACGCTGAAAATCATCAAGCGCATCGAGGAGCGCGTGGCTCGCGACAAGTATGTATCGACAAGCGAGCTCAACGGCATCCTGCGCGACGAGATAGCAGCACTGCTGGAGGAGATACCCACCTCACAGGGACCTAGTCCCCAAGGACCCACCCCCAGCCCCTCCCCAAGGGAGGGGGGCTTGGTTAGTTCTGCCGCTGATAATGTCGCAGGTAGTTCTGCCGCATATTCCGCCTCCAATGGTGACCAGACACCCCTCCCTTGGGGAGGGGCAGGGGGTGGGTTGCCAGGGGGTGGGTTGCCAGGGGGTGGGTTGTCTGGGTTACCCTACGTCATCCTCGTTGTTGGTGTGAACGGCGTTGGCAAGACGACGACCATCGGCAAGCTGGCCTGGCAGTTCAAGCAGGCAGGCAAGAAGGTGTATCTGGGTGCTGCCGACACGTTCCGTGCTGCCGCCATTGAGCAGATCAGCATTTGGGGCGAGCGTGTGGGTGTGCCCGTTGTGAAGCAGCAGATGGGCAGCGACCCTGCCTCGGTGGCTTTCGACACGCTGCAGAGTGCCAAGGCTAACGGTGCCGACGTGGTGATCATCGATACGGCTGGCCGCCTGCATAACAAGGTAGGTCTGATGAACGAGCTGAAGAAGATTAAGGACGTGATGAAGAAGGTGCTGCCGACAGCTCCCGACGAGGTGCTGCTGGTGCTCGACGGCTCGACAGGTCAGAACGCTTTCGAGCAGGCAAAGCAGTTTGCCGCCGTGACACAGATCACGTCGCTGGCCATCACCAAGCTCGACGGCACGGCCAAGGGCGGTGTGGTCATCGGCATCAGTGACCAGCTGAAGGTGCCTGTGAAGTACATCGGACTGGGCGAGGGCATGGAGGACTTGCAGCTGTTCGACAAGCGTGAGTTCGTGGACTCGCTGTTTAAGAATAATCAATGAAAAGCGTGAAAACGATAGACTTCATATCGCTCGGATGCTCGAAAAACCTTGTTGACAGCGAGGTGCTGATGGGTATGTTCGAGGCTGCCGGCTTCAGCGTCACCCACGACAGCGACAACCCTCAGGGAGAAGTCGTGGTCATCAACACCTGCGGCTTCATCGCCGATGCCAAGGAGGAGAGCATCAACACCATCCTGGAGTTTGTGGAAGCCAAGAAGGAGGGCAGGGTAGGGCGCATCTACGTGATGGGCTGCCTGTCGGAACGCTATCTCGCCGACCTGGAGGCCGAGATTCCCGAGGTGGACGGGTGGTACGGAAAGTTCAACTATAAGGAGCTGCTCTCGGAACTAACGGGGCGTAAGGAAGGGGGAATGAGGAAAATTACAACCCCGTCGCACTATGCCTACGTGAAGATTTCGGAGGGCTGCGACCGCAGCTGTGCCTATTGTGCCATCCCGCTGATCACGGGTCCGCACAAGAGTCGACCGATGGAGGAAATCATCGACGAGGTGCGCTGGCTGGTGAGCCAAGGCGTGAGCGAGCTGCAGGTCATCGCCCAGGAGCTGACCTACTACGGTGTGGACCTCTATGGCGAGCAGAAGATTGCGGAGCTGGTGGAGCGCATGGCCGATGTGGAGGGCGTCAGATGGATACGCCTGCACTACGCCTATCCGACGCATTTCCCGTGGGACCTGCTGCGTGTGATGCGTGAGCGGCCGAACGTGTGCCGATACCTTGACATCGCCCTGCAGCATATCAGCGACCACATGCTGACACGCATGCGCCGCCATATCACCAAGCAGGAGACGCTGGAGCTGATAGAACGGCTGCGCAGCGAGGTGCCGGGCATTCATCTGCGCACGACGCTGATGGTGGGATTCCCTGGCGAGACCGACGAGGACTTCGAGGAGCTGATGGCCTTTACACGGCAGGCTCGCTTCGAGCGCATGGGTGCCTTCGCCTATAGCGAGGAGGAAGGAACCTACTCTGCTGAGCATTATGCGGACGACGTGCCCGAAGAGGTGAAACAGCGACGGCTGGACCGCCTGATGCGGTTGCAGCAGCGCATCAGCAGTGAGATAGAAGAGGCGAAGGTGGGCACGGTGATGCCCGTCGTCATCGATCGTGAGGAAGGCGACTACTATGTAGGGCGCTCGGAATTCTGCTCGCCCGAAGTAGACCCTGAAGTGCTGGTACCTGTGAGCGGAGGCGAACTGAGCATCGGTCAGCTGTACGATGTGCACATTACTGATGCGGAGGCCTTCGACCTGTTTGGAGAAGTGGTGAGCAAATAGTTGATTTAGTGGTTAGAGCATGAACAATAAGGAATATATATCAGCATTGGCAAGGAGCACGCGGCGGCGTAATGCCGAGACCGAACAGATGATTGCCACGGTGGCGAAAGCTATCACCGAGCATCTGCAGAACGGCGACAGCGTGCAGCTATCGAACTTGGGCGTGTTCGAGGTGAAGAAGAAGATGGAGCGCATCATCGTCAATCCTGGCACGGGGCAGCGTATGCTGGTGCCACCGAAGCTGGTGCTCAACTTCAAGCCTAACACGGCATGGCGAACCCAAATTAAAAACGACTCAACGACAGAGTAATGGCAAAAATCAACACAAACGACCTGGCCGCCACTCTCATGGAGAAACATGGCTTGGGCCGACTCGAGGCACTGCGCTTCCTGGAGGCTTTCGTGGAGGTGATACGTGAGGGCGTCGCACGCGACCGGCAGGTGAAACTGAAAAGCCTTGGAACGTTTAAGGTGGTGGATGTGGATACCCGTGAGAGCGTCAACGTCAACACGGGCGAGCGGGTGGTCATCGAAGGTCATCCGAAGCTGACGTTCACACCAGAGACTGCGCTTAAGGATTTGATAAACAAACCGTTCTCGGCTTTCGAAACAGTGATACTTAACGAGGGCGTGACGTTCGAGGAAGATAGCCAAGAGGAAAAAGAGCTCGAGGCAACCAAAGAGCAGGAAGCCCACCCTACGGCCCCCGAGGGGGCTTCTATAGGTGAAGCCGTAGAAGAGGTAGTGGAAGAGCCTGTGATGGAGGAACCTGTGGTTGAAGAAGAGCCTGTAGTTGAGGAGCCTGTGGTGGAAGAGCCCGTGGTTGAAGAAGAGCCCGTGGTTGAAGAACTTGTGGTTGAAGAAGAGCCAGTGGTTGAAGAACTTGTGGTGGAAGAAGAGCCTGTGGTGGTGAAGGAAGAGGAAACGGAAGAGACGAAGGAAGAAACAATTGCCGAGGATAACAATGAAGCCAAGGCAGAACTGACAATGATGAATAAAATGATGGAAGATAAAGAAGAAGCCTTTGAGGACGTTGAGAATGCAGCGGAGCACGTGAGCCGTGCACCTTGGTGGCAGTGGCTGGCAGTCGCCGTTGCTGGTTGTGTCGTTGGTTTCTTGGCGGGCTATTATGTCGGTCAGCGTCATTCGACGTTCGTCGTCGTTGAGGCCGAGACAGTGGAAGAGCCTCCCACAGCCCTTGTGCCTGACAGCTTTGTCGTGAAAACCGACTCGGTTGCGAGCCAGGCAGAACAGCAGCCTGCGGATAGCGTCAGCGCCGCAGCCCCACAGCAGGCGGTGACAACGCCCAATGCCGATGAGGCGGAGGACTACCTGAAATATGAGGCTATGGACGAGCGCGTGCGTCGTGGCGCCTATAACATCATCGGCACGGAGGAAATCATCAAGGCTCGAGAGGGCGACACCTCGCAGAAGATTGCCCGCCGTACGCTCGGCGACGGCATGGAGTGCTACATCGAGGTGTACAACGGCATCGATGGTAACACCGTGCTGAAGGAAGGACAAGAGATTAAGATGCCCAAGCTCCGCGTGAAGAAGTCTGCCCGCCACCTGTTCAGACGCAGGTGAGCTGGGGACATTAAGACAGGAAGCTGTCTAGGGCTTCGTAATAACGTTATGACGATATCACGTTATAACAAAAAGAACAAGACAAAGATTAATAACGCAATAACAAAAAAGTAAAATGGCAGAAAACATTGACATCCGCGAACTGAACATCCGGATAGAACAGCAAAGTGCATTCGTGACCAATCTGACCTCGGGCATGGATCGCGTCATCGTCGGTCAGAAACATTTGGTAGACTCACTCCTCATCGGTCTGCTTAGCGACGGCAACATCCTGCTTGAGGGTGTGCCCGGTCTGGCTAAGACGCTGGCCATCAAGACGCTGGCACAGCTCATCGATGCGAAGTACAGCCGCATACAGTTCACCCCTGACCTGCTGCCTGCCGACGTGACGGGTACGATGATCTACTCGCAGAAAGACGAGAAGTTCCAGGTGAAGAAAGGTCCTGTGTTTGCCAACTTTATCCTGGCCGATGAAATCAACCGTGCCCCGGCTAAGGTGCAGAGCGCCCTGCTCGAGGCTATGCAGGAGAAGCAGGTGACCATCGGCAGCGAGAGCTTCGAATTGCCCAGCCCGTTCCTCGTGATGGCTACGCAGAACCCCATCGAGCAGGAGGGCACCTACCCGTTGCCCGAGGCTCAGGTCGACCGTTTCATGCTGAAGGTGGTCATCGACTACCCGACGCTTGAGGAGGAGAAGCGCATCATCCGCGAGAACATCGCCGAGGCACTGCCGCAGGTGTCGCCCGTAACCACTGCTCAGGAGATTATGCGTGCCCGCAAGGTGGTGCGCGAGGTCTACATCGACGAGAAGATTGAGCAGTATATTGCCGACATCGTCTTTGCCACCCGCTATCCCGACCGCTACGGCCTGAAGGAACTGAAGGACATGATTGCCTTCGGTGGTTCACCACGTGCCAGCATCAACCTGGCCAAGGCTGCCCGTGCCTACGCCTTCATCAAGCGCCGTGGCTACGTGGTGCCTGAGGATGTGCGTGCCGTGGCCCACGACGTGCTGCGCCATCGCATCGGCCTTACCTATGAGGCAGAGGCTTCGAACATCACCAGCGAGGAGATTGTGAGCAAGGTCATCAACAAGGTGGAAGTGCCCTAAAGGAAACGAAACTAGTATAACTAGAAAAACTAGTTTAACTAGACTATGGAAACAAGCGAGATCATCAAGAAAGTAAGGAAGATTGAGATTAAGGCGCGTGGCCTGAGCTCGAACATTTTCGCAGGACAGTACCACTCGGCCTTCCGAGGCCGTGGTATGGCCTTCTCGGAGGTGCGCGAGTACCAGTATGGCGACGATGTGCGCGACATCGACTGGAACGTCACGGCACGCTTTAGCAAGCCCTACGTGAAGGTGTTCGAGGAGGAGCGCGAGCTGACGGCCATGCTGCTCATCGATGTCAGTGGCTCGCTCGACTTCGGCACGCAGCACCAGCTGAAGCGTGAGATGGTGACCGAGATTGCTGCCACGCTGGCCTTCTCGGCTATCCAGAACAACGATAAGATTGGCGTCATCTTCTTCTCTGACAAGGTCGAGAAGTACATCCCGCCAAAGAAAGGTCGCAAGCACATCCTCTACATCATCCGCGAGATGCTCGACTTCCATGCCGACAGCCGTCGCACGGACGTGGCGCAGGCACTGGAGTTCCTCACGGGCGTCAGCAAGCGCCGCTGCACAGCCTTCCTGCTGAGCGACTTCTACGTGGAGCAGAGCTTCCAGCAGCAGCTGACCATTGCCAACCGTAAGCACGACGTGGTGGCCATTCAGGTGTACGACAAGCGTGGCTGCGAGCTGCCCAATGTCGGACTAATGAAACTGGTGGACGCCGAGACAGGCCACGAGCAGTATATCGACACCAGCAGCCGCCGTCTGCGTGAGAGCTATCGCCGCTACTGGCAGAAACGCCAGTCGGCCCTGAAGGAGACGTTTGCCAAGAGCAGTGTCGACACCATCTCGATAGCCACCGACGAGGACTTTGTGAAGCAACTGTTAGGGCTGTTCAAGCAGCGAGGATAAGCATGGAAACAATGAGAAGAATAGTTTATACGCTGACGTGCCTGGCCGTTGCCATGGCCGCGTGGGCACAGGTGAAAGTGGAGTCGCGCATCAGCTCGATGGAGATGCTTGTGGGCGAGCAGGTGGCCGTCAGCGTCACGGCGACGACGCCTGCCGACGCTGTGGTCGTCTTCCCCACTGAGACACTGCTGCCCGAAGGCATTGAGTTCATGGGCGCTATCGATGTCGACGACCAGAAGGCCGACGGCGGCCTGGTGTGCCACGAGAAGCAATATGTGTTTACGTCGTTCCACGACACCCTCTATTACATCCCACCGTTCACCGTCAAGGTCGACGGCAAGGACTACACCACCAACCAGCTGGCACTGAAGGTGCTGACCGTCGATGTCGACACCACCGACTACGACCACTACTACGGTCCGAAGGACGTGCAGGACCCACCGTTCCTGTGGAGCGAGTGGCGCCTGGTGTTCTGGCTCAGCGTCGTCATGCTGTTGCTGCTGGCATTGGTCTACTACCTCTATCTGCGTATGCGCGACAACAAGCCCGTCATCGCCCGCATCAGGCTGGTGAAGCGCCTGCTGCCCCACCAGAAAGCCCTTGAGGCCATTGCGACCATTAAGGCTGAGAAGATGCAGACGCAGGAAGACCCGAAGGAGTACTACACGCGCCTGACCGACACGCTGCGCCACTACATTGAGGACCGCTACGGCTTCTCGGCAATGGAGATGACCAGCTCGGAAATCATCGAACGGCTGCTACGCGACGGCGACGCCACATCGCTCGACGAGCTGCGCCAGCTGTTCCAGACAGCCGACTTGGTGAAGTTTGCCAAATACTCGACGCTGATGAACGAGAACGATGCCAATCTGGTGAGTGCCATCGACTTCATCAACCAGACCAAGCAGGAGGTGCCTGCCGCCGAGGCTCAGGAGCGCATGGTGCGCCAGCAGCTGACTGCCGAGGAGCAGCGCTCGCAGAAGAGCCGCTTCGTGCTGAAGCTCGTCATCGGCTATCTGCTGGCTATGTGCATCATCATCTTTATCTATGTCGCCTATAGCGTCTACATGTTATTATAAGTATGGAATTTGCCAATAAAGAATACCTGTTTCTGCTGCTGCTCATCATACCTTATATAATATGGTATGTGATGTATCGCAAGAAGAGCGAGCCGACCATCCGCATGGCCGACACGCGCGCCTTCCGATTCGCACCACGCTCGTGGCGCGTCACGCTGATGCCGCTGCAGATGCTGCTGCGCCTGCTGGCCTTCACACTCCTGGTGATAGCGCTGGCTCGCCCGCAGACCCACAATTCGTGGAAGAACGAGACCATCGAGGGCATCGACATCATGTTGGCCATGGACGTGTCGACATCGATGCTCGCCGAGGACCTGAAAGACCGTTCGAAGGGTGTCACCAACCGCTTGGAAGCTGCCAAGATGGTGGCTTCGGAGTTTATCAGTGGCCGTCCTGACGACAATATCGGCCTGACCATCTTCGCAGGCGAGGCCTACACGCAGTGCCCCATGACCATCGACCACGCGTCGCTGCTGTCGCTGCTGCAGAATGTGCGCACCGACATTGCTGCCCGTGGACTCATCGAGGACGGTACGGCCATCGGCATGGGTCTGGCCAATGCCGTCAGCCGCCTGAAAGACTCGAAGGCTAAGAGCCGCGTCATCATTATGCTCACCGACGGTTCTAACAACCGTGGCGACATCTCGCCGATGACGGCAGCCGAGATTGCCAAGAGCATGGGCATCCGTGTGTACACCATCGGCGTGGGCACCAACGGCACGGCTCCGTACCCGATGAACATCGGAGGACGTACGCAGTACATCCAGGTGCCAGTCGAGATCGACACGCAGACGCTTGGCGACATTGCCAAGACCACCCGTGGCAACTTCTACCGTGCCACTAACGCGCAGGAGCTGGCCAACATCTACAAGGAGATTGACAAGCTGGAGAAGTCGAAACTCAACGTGCAGCGCATCAGCCGTCGTTACGAGGCCTATCAGCCTTTTGCCTTTGGGGCCGTTCTGGCGCTGCTGCTCGAAATACTTCTTCGCATAACTGTTTTTAGGAGGATACCATAATGTTCCGATTCGAAGATCCACAATATCTATACCTGTTAGTGGTGGTGGCCGTGCTTGCCGTGATACGGCTCATCACCTACCGCAACCAGAAGCGGCGGCTGCGCAAGTTCGGCGACCCCGTATTGCTGCGACAGCTCATGCCCGACGTGTCGCGCTGGCGCCCTGGCGTGAAGTTCTGCCTGCTGGAGGCTGCTCTCGCCCTGCTCATCGTCATGCTGGCTCGTCCGCAGTTTGGCAGCCGCATCAGCGAGGAGAAACGTGCTGGCATCGAGACCATCATCTGCCTCGACATCAGTAACTCCATGCGTGCCCGTGACGTCAGTCCCAGCCGTCTGGATCGTGCGAAGATGATGGTCGAGAACATGGTCGACCGTTTCACTGACGACAAGATAGGACTCATCGTGTTTGCCGGCGATGCCTTTGTGCAGCTGCCCATCACGAGCGACTATGTGTCGGCGAAGATGTTCCTTTCGAGCATCGACCCGTCGATGATGGTCAACCAGGGCACCGACATTGCTGCGGCCGTCTCGATGGCCTCGCACAGCTTTACCCATCAGGAGAACATCGGCAAGGCTATCATCGTCATCACTGACGGCGAGGACCATGAGGGTGGGGCCATGGAGGCTGCCAAGGATGCCCGTAGCCGTGGCATGAACGTCTTTGTGCTTGGTGTTGGCTCAACGAAGGGTGCACCTATTCCTGACGCATCGGGTAGCTATATGACCGACCGCACGGGCGAGACCGTCATGTCGCGCCTGAACGAGCAGATGTGCCGTGAGATTGCTCAGGCAGGCGGTGGCGCCTATATCCATGTGGAAAACAACAGCAATGCTCAGCGCCAGCTCGACGACCAGCTGGACAAGCTGCAGAAGAGCGAGACGAGCATTTACAGTGACTTCGACGAGCAGTTCCAGGCTGTGGGCATCATCGCCCTGCTGCTGCTCATCCTTGAGATCTGCATCCTCGACCGTAAGAATCCTGCGTTGAAGAAGGTGCGCCTTTTCAAGAAGAGCACCGTTCCGGCTGCATGCTTCCTGATGCTGTTTGCCTTAGGCGTCAGCCCGCTTCACGCCCAGAACAACAGTCAGGCGCGCAAGTACATCCGCAAGGGCAACAAGGAGTTTCGTGCCGACAAGCGGCAGGAGGCACAGGTGACCTACCTGAAGGCCTTGGAGGCCGACACCACCTTCGCGCCGGCTATGTACAATCTGGTCACCTCGATGTTTCCCCAAGATTGGAAAACGGTAGAGCAGGAGCAGCGTGGACAAATGATCCAGGGACTGATGAAGGCCGCCCAGGCCGAAGAGAATCCCATTCGCAAGTCGAAGGCTTACCATAACATCGGTGTGCTCTATCAGGGTGCTCAGGACTTCAAGATGGCCATCGAGGCCTACAAGGAGGCGCTGCGCAATAATCCCCACGACGACGAGGCACGCTACAACCTGGTGCTCTGTCAGAAACAATTGAAAGACGACGGGCAGGACCAGAACCAGCAGGGCGACAACAAGGACCAGCAGGACGACAAGCAGAAGCAAGAGCAGCAACAACCGCAGCAGCAACAGCAGAAGCAGGACGAGCAACAGCAGGAGCCGCCCATGAGCAAGGAGAATGCCGAACAGCTGTTGCAAGCTGCCATGCAGCAGGAGAAACAGACCCAGAAGCGCCTGAAGGAGCAGCAGATGCAGCAACAACGCCGACAGGTGGAGAAGAACTGGTAACCCCCCCGCTCCCAACATTTAGCAACCGCAGTTCCGTTTGTTGCGTTGCCAACGCAACACCACGCGAATAATAACAAGCGAAGAAATGAAGAAACGCAGACAAGCGATGAGACAAGAAGCAATTTCTGGTAGCCTACTATCGAAGCCCGTAGGCATACTCATTATTATTTTTTCATTATTCATCAGTCACGCAGCAGCGCAGGGCACACTGAAGGCCAATGCGCCGCAGCAGGTGCAGGCAGGGCAGCAGTTCCGCCTGACCTATACGGCTAACTCCCACAACGTGAGCGGGTTCCGCATCGGTCAGATACCCACCGACGCCTTCGAGGTGCTGATGGGTCCGAGTACCAGCACGCAGTCGAGCTTCAGCATGGTCAACGGCAAGACGTCGCAGTCGTCGACAGTGACCTATACCTACATTCTCAGTGCCCTGAAGAATGGCACGTTCACCATTCCTGCCGCCACCATTCAGATTGACGGCAACCAGGTCAGCTCGAACGCTGTCACCATCCAGGTCGTGGGAACGGCACCGCAGGGTGGGGGAGGCTCGTCGGCAGGTGGTGGCTCGCACCGTGGCCAGCAGACGGAGACGCGTCCAGCTGGCTCGGCCATTTCGGGCAGCGACCTCTTCATCAAGGTCAGTGCCTCCAAGCGCCACGTCGTCGAACAAGAGCCTATCCTGCTCACGTATAAGGTCTATACGCTTGTCAGTCTGACACAGCTCGACGGTAAGATGCCCGACCTGAAAGGCTTCCACACCCAGGAGGTGCCACTGCCCCAGGAGAAGAGCTTCAAGCTGGAGCAGCTTAACGGCCGTACTTACAAGACCGTCGTTTGGCAGCAGTATGTCATGTATCCGCAAATGACGGGAAAGCTTGAGATACCGTCGCTGACCTACAATGGCATCGTGGTGCAGCAGAACCGCAGCGTCGACCCCTTCGAGGCTTTCTTCAATGGTGGTTCCAGCTACATTGAGGTGAAGAAGCAGATCGTGGCACCTGGCATCCAGATACAGGTCGACCCGCTGCCAACGCGCCCGCAGGGCTTCTCAGGTGGTGTGGGGCATTTCTCAGTGAAGGCCGACATCGACAAGACGGAAGTGAAAGCCAACGACCCTGTGACGCTTCGTGTGACGGTCAGTGGCACAGGCAACCTGAAGCTTATCAAGGAGCCCGTCGTCGAGTTCCCCAAGGACTTCGACGTCTACGATGCGAAGGTTACGGACAAGACGCGCCTGACGACCAATGGTGCCGAGGGCTCCATCGTCTACGAGTACTTGGCCGTGCCGCGCCATCAGGGCAAATACGACATCCCTGCCATCAACTACGTCTACTACGACACGCAGGCTGGTGGCTACAAGACGCTTACCACTGACGCCTTCCATCTCGACGTGGCCAAGGGCGAGGGTGGCGAGAGCACGGTGCAGTCGTTCACCAATCAGGAGGACGTGCAGCTGCTGGCAAAGGATATCCGCTACATCAAGACTGGCTCGGCTCATCAGCACCAGGAGGGCGAGTACTTCTTCGGCTCAGGACTCTACTGGCTGCTCATCGCACTGCTCATCGCGGCGTTCACCACGCTGGTCATCGTCTTCCGTCAGCGTGCCATCGAGAATGCCGACCTGGCCAAGAGCCGTGGCAAGAAAGCCAACAAGGTGGCCACGAAGCGCCTGAAGAAAGCTGCACGACTGATGAAGCAGCAACAGCCTGCCCCGTTCTACGACGAGGTGCTGCGTGCCCTCTGGGGCTATGTCGGCGACAAGCTGAACATCCCCGTTGAGCAGCTTTCGCGCGACAACATCACTGAGCGTCTGCAAGAGCGCAATGTCGATCAGGAGACCGTCACACAGTTCATCGAAGCCATCGACGAGTGCGAGTTCGTTCGCTATGCCCCTGGCGATCCGCAAGGTAACATGAGTAAGGTTTACGACAAAGCCATGAATGCCATAGAAAAGATTGAGAAGACCAAGATTGTGAAGGCCGCAGGGCGCGCTTCGTCCATGCGCAGCCTTTTGATGGTGGGCCTGACACTTGCAAGTCTGGCGCTTGCAGGCAGTGCCACTGCGCAGACCAAGGCTGAGGCTGACAGCGCCTTCAGCAGCGGCAAGTACCAGGAGGCCATCAAGCTCTATGAGGCATTGCTGGAGCAAGGCGTCAGCGCTGAGCTCTACTATAATTTGGGCAATGCCTACTACCGTTCCGAGGATGTCACCCACGCCATCCTGGCTTATGAGCGTGCCCTGCGCCTGCAGCCGGGCGATGCCGACACACGCTTCAACCTGCAGATCGCACGGTCGAAGACGGTCGACAAGATTGCCCCAGAGTCCGAGATGTTCTTTGTGACATGGTTCCGCTCACTGGTCAACATGCGCAGCGTCGACGGCTGGGCACGTCTGGCCATTGTG
This sequence comes from Prevotella sp., assembly GCA_017417465.1. Classification (GTDB taxonomy): domain Bacteria; phylum Bacteroidota; class Bacteroidia; order Bacteroidales; family Bacteroidaceae; genus Prevotella. The sequence goes on from JAFPZD010000027.1 coordinate 13,514, forward strand.
TCACTGCTCCTCGCCGTGGTGCTCATGCTCATCTATCTTTTCTCACAGCCCCTCTGGCTTCGTAAGTTGGGCTTCTTTGGAGGCATACTCATGCTGCTCTGCTTCCTGCTGGGCAACATCTTTGCCTGGCAGCAGAAACAGCAGGCAGAGCACCACCGTGGCGCCATCATCATGGAGTCGGCGGTCAACGTGAAGAGCACGCCAGCCGCATCAGGCACTGACCTGTTTATCCTCCATGAGGGCACGAAAGTCAACGTCACAGACAACACCATGAGGGAGTGGCGCGAAATCCGTGTGGCCGATGGTAAGCAGGGCTGGGTGATGGCCTCGCAGATAGAACTGATTTAGTGTTAAAGGGGAGTTAGGAGGAGTTAAGGGGAGTTAGGAGGAGTTAAAGGGACGATAGTTCTGCTGTGCATAGTTAATCGTCAAATCGCAAATAAATAGTAAATTGTAAATCGTCAAATAGTAAATAAAAAAATTGTCAAATCGTAAATAGAATAAATCATCTTGGATTTCACGCAACTGATAGAATTCGATAAACAGCTCTTGTTGCTGCTCAATGGCAGTGACTCGCTGTTTCTTGACGGCATGGTGAAGACGCTCACCACGGCCACGACGTGGATTCCCCTCTATGTGGCGCTGCTCTATCTGGTCATCAAGAATAACGACAGTTTTCAGAAAGTGATATTCATCGTGGCATGTGCCCTGTCATGCGTGCTCTTAGCAGGCTCTCTCGACGACGTCATCGTAAAGCCTCTGGTTGGTCGCTGGCGCCCAACGCACGACACTGACATTGGCATCCTCGTCGACACCGTCAACGGCTATCGTGGTGGTCGTTTCGGATTCTTCTCGGCCCATGCCAGCAACACCTTCTCGATTGCCATGTTCTTCGTGCTCTTGGTACGCAGTCGCGTGTTGTCTGTCACGCTGATTGTCTGGTCGCTCATCAATTGCTGGACACGCCTTTATCTTGGCGTTCACTTCCCTGGCGACATCCTTGTAGGACTGCTGTGGGGCGGCATTGTGGCCACCACCGTCTGGTATGTTCACTCTCGCGTGTCACGCAAGATGATGACCGATATCGGAGCGTTTGTCTCAACGCAGTACACCTCTACTGGCTATCAGAAAACCGACGTCGACGTTGTTGTCTGCGTATTCCTGTTCACCCTTATCTATGCCATCTTCAAAGCTTGCTTCTATCTGATGATTTAGTAACCTGGGTCTCACTATCCACTATCCACTATCCACTATTCACTAATCACTATCCACTTCAATGTCTCCCCAGCATATTCATATCAGCGATTATAACTACGAGCTCCCTGACGAGCGCATTGCCAAGTTTCCATTGCCCCAGCGCGACCACTCCAAGCTGTTGGTCTATCGTCATGGCGAAGTGGGAAGCGACCATTTCTTCAACCTGCCTGCCTATCTGCCACAGGGCGCACTCATGGTGTTCAACAACACAAAGGTGATTCAGGCACGCATGCACTTCCGCAAGCAGTCGACGGTCGAGCGTGGCGAGCAGCGTGAGGGTGCCCTCATCGAAGTGTTCCTGCTCGAGCCAGCAGCGCCTACCGACTATGAACTGATGTTCCAGACGCGTCATCGCTGCTCCTGGTACTGCCTCATAGGCAATTTGAAGAAGTGGAAGGAAGGGGCACTCACGCGGACGATTGACTTAGATGGCACGACCGTCAGCGTCAGTGCTACGCGTGGCCCTCAGCATGGCACCAGTCACCTCGTCACCCTTGAGTGGGAGGGCGATGCCTCGTTCGCCGAACTGCTCGATGCCATGGGCGAGCTGCCTATTCCGCCTTACCTGAATCGTGCCACACAGGAGAGCGACAAGACCACTTACCAGACGGTCTATTCGAAGATTAAGGGCAGTGTGGCCGCACCTACTGCTGGCCTGCATTTCACCCCGCAGGTACTCAGCGCTATCGACGATAGGGGCATCGACCGTGAAGAGCTGACGCTCCATGTCGGTGCTGGCACGTTCAAGCCCGTCAAGAGCGAGGAGATTGCAGGCCACGAGATGCACACGGAGTACATCGCCGTCCGCCGCCAGACAATAGAGAAGCTGTTGGCTCACAACTGTGAAGCCATTGCCGTGGGAACCACCAGTGTGCGAACGCTGGAAAGCCTCTACTGGATGGGCTGCAAGCTCCTCCAGAACCCTGACCTCACGGAGTCTGGGTTACATGTCAGCCAGTGGGAACCGTATGCAGAGGAGGGCGTGAGAAACGATGTCTCTCCCCAGACGGCCATCGAAGCTTTGTTGGCGTGGTACGACCGCAACGCTGTCGACGTCCTTCACAGCTCCACCCAAATCATCATTGTGCCTGGCTACGACTACAAGATTGTGAAAATGCTCGTCACCAACTTCCATCAGCCACAGTCCACCCTCTTGCTGCTCGTCTCCGCCTTCGTCCACGGCGACTGGCATCGCATCTACGACTACGCTCTTGCCAACGACTTCCGCTTCCTCAGCTACGGCGACAGCTCCCTGCTCATCCCGTAACAAATGGGCTTTGCTCCAATTGGGTTTTTAGCGTCATTGTTGGGGCACTTTCGCCAGTGTGCTCCGCCAGTGTAGAGGCAGACCGTGTGTCAGCCACTGCCAATGCAAAGGCCATTCCACTACGCTACGTACAAAGACGATTCCACCATTGGCCTTTCCTCCGACCTTTCCTCTGACAGTCCCCTCCCTCGCAAGTGTTTGTTGAAATACACGTTGTAGCAGTTGCAGTTACAGACGAGAATACACAAACCATACGCAGAGGAGGAAACACAATCCGGGCCGCACAGCGGTGTGTGCGGCCCGGAACGAATGTGATTGACAGTAAATGTGTCAGCTTACTTCACAACCTTCTTGCCGTGAGCTTACTTCACGTTCTTCTAGCTGTCAGCTTACTTCACGACCTTCTTGCCGTTGACGATGAACAGACCCTTCTGAGCCTTGTTGACGCGCTGTCCGGCGAGGTTGTAGACGGCATTGCTCTGGTTGTTGTTTACAACGACCGTGCTGATGCCCGTGGTGGGATTCTCAGTGCCGAAGTAGAGCAGCTGGAAGTTGTCAAAGATGACCCACTGGTTGTGAACGCTGGTAGTGACGCCAACGTACATCATGTTGTCGTCCTTCACCTCGAAGGTGATAGGATCGATGGTGTATTTGCCTTCGGTGAACGATGTTGAAGCATCACCCATACTGCCCTCATTGCCAGTCTTGGCTGGAACGTCGCCGTTGATTTCATTAGCGAAGAACACGGGAGCTGCGGGAGCATCACCCTCGAATTCATCCTGACGATAGAAGCCCTGAGCAATCAGCTGATAGAATCCAGCAGGAGCGTCGTTGACAGTCTGCATCGTTGTGAAGGCTGCATGGTAGCTCTCGGCATTGCCGTTCTCGCCATTACCACCATTGAAGTTGTGGTTGTTCCAGTTGTTAGGATTCTCTTCGCTGGTCTCCATCGGCGTGAACACCCATGCGCTGACGCGCAGGTCGTTGCGGTTGAAGTTCGGATCCTGGAGCAGGAATGTGGCGTCGACGGGCTTCTCGACCGTTGCTTCTGCCATTTCCTCCTTGCGAGTGTTGCGTACATCCTCAGCCTTGACGATGATGAACTCACGTGGTTCGGCGCTCAGCACAAGGTTGTAGTCGGCATCGTAGTTGATGTACTTGCCACTGTTGGGCTCAAGGATGTAGAATCCGAAGCCCTGATACTTCAGTGCCCAGCCCCACTCAGAGCTGTCCATGTAGAGGTTCTCGCCAAGGAACTGGCTGTTGTTACCATTGTTGACGCGGCTGTCGATGGTGACGGTGCGGCTCTCCTCGTACGGTTTGAGCTTCAGGTCAAGACCCATCTCGTTCACGATACCACGTGTGCCATAGTTGTGGCCGGCAGCGAACTTCAGGTCAGTCTCAGCGTCGATGATGTAGTAGTCGCCTTCTGCGAAGTCGATGAACCAGTTGGCCTTCTGGTAGGCCTGAGCAGCAGCCTTGAACTTGTTAATGATGTCCTGCAGCTCCTGGATGTTGTACCAATTGCTTCCCTTAGCTGCGCTGGCTTCGCCATAGGCGAGGCGGAACTCTTCCTTACCATTGGTCATGTTCTCGTCGTCAAGGTCGAATGCACCTGCGAAGAGCAGGGCGTCGAGTTCCTTTTGGAGCTCAGCGTAAACCTCCTTAGCGGTGGTGAACCATGTGAGCTGATAGATCTGCATGGTGTGCCAGTTGGTGCTCTTATCGATGTCCTTACCCATTCCGAGCTTGATGTTGCCATCGGTCACCTCAACGTCGAACTGACGGAAGTCGTTCTCAGTCGTGCTGGTAGCGATATGGGCCGTGATATACTCCTTCTCCTCGTTGGCGAAGACGTATGCCACATCCGTAGCGCCATCCTCCATCGTACACTCGAAGCCGTCGCGCTGGCTGGTTGAGAAGGCATTGCCGTAGAAGCCCACCTTATACTTACCGTTCTGCAGACCTGTGATGTCCTGATAGATAATGGTGCCCGTGCGGTTGCCATTGCCTTCGAAGACCTCGGCGAGTTTCACGTTCTTGCGGCCGTCGTAAGTGTCGATAGCAGGAGCGAACTGTGTAGCGCAGACTCCGGCAGGATCGCCGTTGAAGTTCTTCCAGCCATCGGTGGCCACCTTAGCCGTCTCGTCCTTCTCCTGGTCCTTGTTGTCCTCATTGAACTGGTCGATGGCAGCCTGCAGCTGGCTCTCATCGTCGGTCTCGTAGGCATACTGGATGGCAGCCATCAGCTTGCCCACGGCAACGGCCTCTTTGTCGATAGCCGCCAGCAGGATGGCCTGCTCCATCAGCTCACTGGGCTCATAGATAAGGCTGTACTCCTTACCGTCCACGAATTCGAGGTCATCGGTCTGGTACTTGCCAACCTTGCCGCCCTCGCCGTTGCTGAAGATGATCTTCTCGGGAGCCTGTGCAGCCTTGAAGGTCAGGGTGTAGACGTCATAATCGTCCATGTCGGTAAAGTCGGTCACCTGAGTGCCGGGCCATTCGCCGAAGTATTCCACGATGTTGTCACCTTCGCTGCTCCATGCGTAAGCATAGACAGCGTCCCAGACCAAGTTGGTCTTGAAGGTTACGGTGTAGGTGTTTTGAGCAGCGCCCTCATACTTGTAGTCGAAGCCGTAGAAGCCGAGCTTCGAGCCGGTGCAGAACACCTTGTACTCACTGCCAGCCTTGACGTCGAACTCGAACGACGTGCCCGATGCGTAGCTCTTCTTGATGCCGTCGAAGCCTTCGAGTGAAGTGCCGTCCTCCTGGATGAAGAAGGCCTTCTCAGCGTTGAGCCATACACCCACGGTGATGGTTCCGTCGTACTTAGGCTTGATGGTGTAGACGGTGCCGCCGTCGGCAGAGCCGTTCTCACCGTTACCGCCAGTGTAGTACTGGAATGCAGCAATCTCCTCGTTAGCACGGAGTGTGGGAGCAGCAAAGTCTGCGCCACCACTAACGCCGAAGGTCAGCGTAGCAACCACGTCGTCGCCGTCAGTCACATTGAACGTTGTGCCTGCAGGAATGGTTTCTTCAGTAGCCTCAAACTTGCAGATCGGGTCCATTGTGGTGTTCCACTTGTAGGCGCGACCGTTGGTGAAGGCCAAGTCGGGTGTCTTGTCCTCGCCGTTGTTGAAGATGATGTTCTCAGGTGCACTGAAAGCCTTAAAGGTGAGCGTTGAGACACCGTCGACAACTGTCAGCTCGGTGCCAGGCCATTCGCCGAAGAACTCCTTATCGCCACTCCATGCATAGACATTGACCGTCTCCCATGCAGCGTCGGTAGTGAAGGTAGCGTTGTACTCGTTGAGGTTGTACTCGTAGGCCTTGCCATCCACGAACTCCCAGTCGGGCGTCTGGTTGCCCTGGTTGTCGTGGAAGATGATGAACTTCGGAGCCTCCTCAGCCTCGATGCTGACGTTGAACTCGCCAGCAGCGCCCTCAAGCTTCGTGCCGGGCCACTCGCCCAGAGGCTTCTCGTCGTCGGTCCAGACATAGGCCCAAACCTCGTCCATACCGTCGGTCTTGAAGGTTGCAGTGAAGGTGCTCAAGACGATCACACGGCCTGTGCTCTTGTACACGCCGCCATCCTTGAACTGCTGGTCGGTGGTCTGGTTCGAGCCACCATCGTTGAACAGAATCTGGGTGGGATTACCCTTCGTCGTCCAGACATACTCGCCGTTGGCGTTAGCCGTCAGCTCTTCGCCGGGCCACTCGCCGCCGGTGAAGTTCTCAGTGTCGTTCCATGCCCACACGAAGACTTTCTCCCAGTTGGCATCGTTGATGAACGTCACGGTCTTCTCGGCTTCCCATTCCACCTTGATGAAGAACAGGCCACTCTCGCCACTGCCACGGCTGATGGTGTGGTCGCCAGCAGCCACGTCCTTGCAGGTGTAGATGCGGCAGCCCGTGCCAGCCTCGGCGTCGGCAACAGCCAGCTCCACGCCATCGAGCTTGATGGTGTTGGAACTCCATGTGCTCTGCACGATGGTCACCGTCGATACAAAATCGGTGGAGAAGGTAATGACGGTGGATCCCTCCATCTTCAGGCCATTTGAGAACGACATGCCGTCGTACTCGGCGCCGTTGAACTTGGAGTTAAAGTTCCACTTGCCTGCAGCATCGTGGGAGAAGAACCCCTCGGGCGTTGATGCTCCTGGCGATTTGCTCAGGTTGAACGTCGCCACTTCGCCTGCCCATGCCGACGTCATGGCCAGCATCATCAGGCAAATCAAAGATAAAATCTTTTTCATACGCTTTGTTGTTTTGGTTAATAAATAGGGTTAGTTAAAAAAAAAGTTAGCGCTGTCAGTATTATACGCTGCAAAGATAGCAAAATTTATTCAAACATGCATCGTTGATACCAGTATTTTTACGGTTGTTAACCATTTTTTATAGTCGCGCGTACCTTATTTAAGTTTATAGCGTTAAAAAAGCGGAAAACGTGTGTTGTTTGTGGGAAAAACCGTACCTTTGCACATGATAACCCTTAACCCTATCGACTGAGATTATGAGAAAGAAAGCAATCTTGTTCGTCGGACTCCTGCTTGCCGCCATGAGCATGCAAGCCCGCAGCCTGTATGTGGTCCATCAGACCGACACCATTCCCCGCGACAGTATTCCCCGTGACAGCATCCCCCGCGACAGCATTCCCCGCGACACGCTGGCTCGTGACACCGTGGTTGCCGACAGCCTCAAGGCCAAGAAGGCGGTGAAGAAGAAGGAGGAGACCGAGTACGAGAAACTGATGAAGAAGGGCGGCCACGTTCAGGAGGGCCTCTTCCGCACCCGTCACATCGACGACAAGTACTACTTCGAGGTGCCCGACTCGATGCTGGGCCGCCTCATCCTCTGTGTCACACGCTTCACGGCCGTTCCGCAGAGCTTCGGCAAGTTTGCCGGCGAAGAGATTGACCACAGTGCCATCTACTTCGAGCAGCGTGACACGTCGCAGGTGCTGCTGCGCCAGTATGTGCTGAGCCACCTGGCCGACGACGGCGACAACATCGCCCGCACCTTAGAGCAGTCGACCATCGACCCCATCGTCATGGCCTTCAAGGTGATTGGCCGCGACTCGGTGAGCGGTGACCGCCTGATAGAGGTGACGGGACTCTTTAAGACCGACAACAACCTGACGAGCGTCACCACTGCCGATAAGACGGCCATGAAGCTGGGCGGCCTGATGGCCGACCGCACCTTCATCGACACGCTGAAAGTGTTTCCCACCAACATCGAGGTGGTCATGACGCGCACCTACGGCTCGCAGCCCGCTGTCTCGCCAGCTTCGCGGACAGGGTCGGTGACGCTGGGCACCAACACGTCGATGGTGCTGCTGCCTCGTGAGCCGATGCGCAAGCGCCTGTGGGACGATCGTGTGGGCTACTTCGTCAACAACTTCACCCGCTTCAGCGACGACCAGCACAAGACCGACCACGAGTCGTTCATCTCGCGCTATCAGCTGGTGCCCAAGGATAAGAAGCGCTACATGCGCGGCGAGCTCACCGAGCCCGTGCAGCAGATTGTCTACTACATCGACCCGGCCACGCCGAAGAAGTGGATACCTTATCTTATTAAGGGCGTGAACGACTGGAACGTGGCTTTCGAGGCTGCCGGCTTTAAGAATGCCATCGTCGCCAAGGAGTGGCCTGCCGACCGTCCCGATATGAGTCTCGACGACGCCCGCTTCTCCGTCATCCGCTACCTGCCGTCTGAGACCGAGAATGCCTATGGCCCCCGCATCGTCGACCCCCGCTCGGGCCAGATCATCGAGGCCCACGTCTGCTGGTTCCACAACGTGATGAACCTGCTGACGAAGTGGTACATGGTGCAGTGTGGTCCGCTGGACAAGCGTGCCCGCACGATGGATTTCGACGACAAGCTGATGGGTGAGCTCATCCGCTTCGTGTCGTCGCACGAGGTAGGCCACACCCTGGGTCTGCGCCATAACATGGGCGCCTCGTTCGCCACGCCCGTCGAGAAGCTGCGCGACAAGCAGTGGGTCGAGGCCCATGGCCACACCGCCAGCATCATGGACTATGCCCGCTTCAACTACGTAGCACAGCCCGAGGACAACATCTCGGAGCGCGGACTGTTCCCACGCATCAACGACTACGACAAGTGGGCCATCAAGTGGGGCTACCAGTGGCGCCCGGAGTTCAAGGACGAGTATGAGGAGAAAGACAAGCTGATGGCCGAGACCAGCAGTACCCTGCGCGCCAATCCCCGCCTCTGGTTCGGTGGCGAGGGGCGCAACGAGGATGCCCGTGCGCAGACCGAGGACCTTGGCGACAACAGCGTAAAGGCTTCGGACTACGGCGTGAAGAACCTGAAGCGCGTCATGGAGAACCTGCCGAAATGGACGCACGAGGAGAACGACCAGTACGACGATCTCAGCGAGATGTGGAAGGCCGTCTACGACCAGTTCAACCGCTACATGGGCCACGTGCTGAAGAACGTCGGCTCGCGCTACACCAACAACGTGCCAGGCCGCGAGCCCGTGGAGTATGTGTCCGCCGAACGGCAGCGCGAGGCCATTGACTATGTCGGACGCCAGCTGTTCGACGCCCCAGAGTGGCTCTATCCCGCCAGCATCGTCTCGAAGACGGGCACCAACGCCCTGAACTCGCAGACTACTCAGCAAGCTGCCGTCCTGACGCGTCTGCTCACGCCCACCATGCTCAGCAACGTCGGCAACACTGCCTATGCCGTCGATGACTACCTCGGCGACCTCTTCGCCACCGTCTGGAAGCCCATCACCGGCACCAACGACTTCAAGGCAAAGGCTCGCCGACAGCTCGAGCGTAACTACGTACAGCTGCTCAACGGGCTGCTCAACCCCACTGAGGCCGACTTAAAGGGCGCCACGGGCCGTCTCTACAACACCGATGCCACCCTTTACCTCGTGCAGCATCTGCAGAAAGTGGAGGATTTCTGTAAGGCGCAGGCCGCTGACCTCGATTCTTCAGACATCAACGCCCTTCACTACAACGACCTCCTCCGTGAGCTAAAGCTCATCCGCGAGCGCCGCACAACGGTGAAGTGACTCTTTTTTCGCCAGTGGCAGCGCCAGTGTTTAGGCGCATGCCACTGGTACACCGTTTTTTTGGGGGGGGATGATATAACTGTTGGCACAAGACGATGTCAGTGTCTTGTGCCTCAGTCGAGCGCTCGCTTTATCCTAAATCGGTCGTTAGTACTAACAACCGTTTCGGGATGATCAGAGATTTCGGAGAGGACTGGCGGAGTTCTCCGAGAGAACTGGCAGAGTTCTCCGAGAGGATTGGCGGAGTTCTCCGAGAGGACTGGCAGAGTTCTCGGAGCGTTAAGTCACTGCGCCAGTGTATGGCAGAATGGCGATAGTGTAAGTGAGCTTCAGTGTTCGGGATGTTCTAGAATATAGTTCCACCTGTACGGTTTGAAATGAATTTTGAAAGGAACAGGAACTGTTTGTGTTGGAAACGAATTGTCCTAATTTCGTACTAATATTATTTAATGCTCATAACAAGGCCACATTCGTGGCCCAAATTAAAAATATATTAATTCAAGTTTCGCAAGCTATGAAAACGATGCGCAGCTAGCCCCGTAGGGGCGTGACATTGGTAGCCAGCCATAAAATGGCTGGTATAAAGGGACAGTAGAAAAGCGTGGCGTAGGTACCCGACATCCTCCCACCCTTGTCGCGGACCTACGGCACCCTCGTTTCC
>JAFPZD010000228.1 GCA_017417465.1 Prevotella sp.
ACGAACTGTGCCGGTGTCGCCTTGTCGGTGAAGACGATGGAGCCTGCCGAGCGACTGTCGAAGTTGAAGTACTGGTTACCCATCCATGCCCCACGCAAACGCACGTGGTCGTCGCCCTCTTCGAGCTGCATCCACCCCTCGGGCTTGGAGGCATCGGTGATGAGCATGGCCCGCCAGTTGGCATTACCCTTGCCGATGATACCGGAGGCAACACCCATCGTATAGAAGGACGTGAACCTGGCTAGCCTCGTCACCTTGAAACGAAAAGACTGGTCGGTGCTGCTCTTGCGTGCCAGACAGAAGTCGCCATTGTCGGCGGCCTTGTAGTGCAGGTAGAGGCCGGAGCTTTTCTCGCGAAGATAATAGGTTGTTCCCGACTGTATCAGCGAGGGTTTTTCGGAACGCTCGTCGACGATGGCCGTAGCCACAACGCCCAGTTCGGCTGCCGACGTCCACGCATTGCCACCCACCTCACTGCGGGCAATCAGGCGGAAGTAGCGTGCCTCGACGGGTGTGGTGAGGACAATCGCCTGCTCGTCGGAGGTGTTCTCCAACGAGCCTTCAGCAGCCGGAGCGCCCCAACGATTGGTAGAGTTGGAGAAGTAGAGCGAGTAGTTGCGGATGCGGCCATTGCTTCCGTCGCTACGTCCCTGATAGAGGAACTCCGTCACGCGATAGGTCTTGCCCATGTCGACAACAATCTCATGAGGACATGTGGGCACATTACCCGAATAGAGGGTGTGCCAGATGGTGTTTATGTTGTCGTCGAAAGCATTCGTAGCCTTGTCGCCGCCATGTTCGCTGTCCACGCTGACCAGCTTCCACAAGCGTTTGTCGACGAACAGCGGCACAACGATTTCACTCTTCAAGCTCGGCAGCATGCCTTCGCAGGTGGCATAGGTCGTGAGGGTGCCTCCCTCGGGAAGACTCAAGGGCTTTGTGTACACCTGTTCCGTTTTTCCGCCGTCGAGGCTATAGTAGATGACGGCATCGGGGGTGGCACACGACAGCGTGACTACGGCCCGCTGGGTTTTCACCTCTACGGGACTACACTGCGGGCTTGCCACGCGACTGCGAGCCACCAGCTGTTCGTCGGAGAGCGGTTTGGTAAGTGGGAGGATGAGATAGTTGAACGTGCGTCGCTGGGCACGCAACTCATACTGCGAGAGCACATCGGGACCGCAGCTGGCATTGCCCAAGGCGCGATTCTCCATATCCAGACAGACGACGTTGTTGCTGACGAAGTTCACTTCATAGGGATGCTTCTTGCGATTGTCGCGGTTTGTGTACATGTCCTTCGGACGCCAATGACCGACGGTGGTAGCCATTCCCTTGGGTGCCACGACCATGAGCCCCTCGCCGTCAGCGTTGGTGAGGGCGATGAAACGCACATCTTCCTTGTTGCCCGTTTCCTGCGGAATGACAAAGCCCGTCCACTGATCCGAAACCGTGCTGTGCCAGAGTCCCTCGAAGCAACTCTCCTTGCGATCGCGATAGCTGTCCCAAGGACCACGGCCATACCACGCAAATTGCTCGTAGCCAGCCGGCATCTCAAACAGATAGCCCATCTTCGGCAGAATGCTGTTTTTCACCGCCGGATTAACGATGCTACTGACATTGATGGCACCATCGGGCATGATGGTATAGCACACCTGATCGGTGAAGGCCACGGGCGAGTTGCCCGTGTATTGATTGGTGATGGTCAGCACAACGGCTTCGTCGCGCTGCTCGATGGTCCACTCACCGCCCTTCAACTTCAGGTCGCGCAGACCCATGGCATCCCAGTCGCCGCTGTGCGCCTTGTCGTTATCGGTGGGAACACGGAAGGCGTTGAAGCGCGGGCCGCTTGAAATCAGGTCGTGCCCAGCAACACGATAGCGAGTCATGAGTCCCGTGGAGCGCGAGAAGCTCACACTAAAGTTCTCGCCATCAACTTGAATAGTGGAGGAGCCGTCGCTGACGGTCAACTTACCTGCGGATGCGGAATGGTAGATGTCGCGCTGTGTGGCCCGGCGCAGGCATAGCTGCTCGCTAGCCACCTCAAAGCCGGCAGGAGCCCAGGCGGTGGCCTCGTGCTGTGTGACATGGAATCGCACGAAATAGTCGGCATCGGCCTTCACGTCGGCTGGCAGAAGGTCGGGAAGCGTCACCGACAAGGTCTTGCCACCTTCAACATCGACGTCCATCGTTCCCGACTTCAGCACCAGCCCGTCCTCCAAC